>JBLKOV010000044.1:0-4769 GCA_047603085.1 Candidatus Woesearchaeota archaeon | reverse complement strand
AGATATAATTTCATATCCTTCTAATGGGTTATCTTCTATTTCATGAATAACTACTTCTGAATCTGTTTCAAAAGTTGCCTCCATTCCTTCCCATTCAGTCGTGAACATTGCCTGATCAGTAATCTCGCCCTCGTTAAAAAACGCGGCAGCCATCATACCACAAGATAATGTCATGGTAAAATTTAACATCCCCGCCATTTCACCTTCTAATTCTTGCGGATCAACAAAGGAAATCATTTCAAATGAAGCAGTCATATCTTGCTCGTTTCGAATGATATTTGAGCTTGATTCATCATCTGTAAATCGAATAATCGTTTCCGTATCAGAAACTTGAGTTTCTTCGTATCCATTTTCAGTTGTAAAATCTTCCTCCATGGATTCATCTATAACCGGTACTTCATCAATAACTTCTGCAGTCTGTGTACACGCTGCCAAAAAAACTAAAAGAACCAAACCATATATGATTTGATGGAATTTCATGTGTATTTTCTGTTGAAATATTTTATTCATATAGTTTTTTACATATGACTACTTATAAATATTCACTCTTTCTCAACTCTTCAACTAATTCTTCTATCTTATTCCAATTCCAAATAAGTTTTTGCTCAGCCATTTCACATATTTTCTGTATATAAAACTGAGAAACGAGCAATGTCCCATTTTCTCCCAAAAAAATATGTAGGGGTTGTGACAAAATTATCTCAACAATATATGGTTCTTTTACTGTTTTCACATGACATATATGACATCCTATTTTTCGAGAAGTTTTCTGCAGATTATGTACATCTTCAATTCTTCTACAACACACGTGTAGAATAAAAGATTCATACCTAAACCATAATTGTCTATTTATAAAAAGGTCAGTATGTTCTACAAAGTCTCTTAACTCATCAAAAGAAACTGAATAATGAGAAACATAAATCCATGAATCAGAGCGTTTATGACTAGATGAAAGCGCAAGACATGTTCTTCCTGAACAAGAACTGGTAGTATAATAATTGACAGAATCGTTTAAAACCGAACAGAGACGGCGTATAGGAATATCAATACTTTTTTTGACTGATTTATCCTTGTGTAAAATTTGTTTTTTGCGTAAATCAAAATCCATAAAATAAAAATTATTACGGCATTTATAAATTTATAACCGAATAAAGGAAGGAACATATTTATGAATAAACCACACCAAAGGTAATGGAAGAATAACTGGTATTGCAACTGCTAAAAAGGTATAAATCGAAATAATGATTTTTTTAGGTAAATAAACTCGCTTACCATAACACTCTAATTGTCCAAATTTTTTCTGTATGTTTTGTCTATGCACAAATTCCATACTCTAATATAGAACACAGACACATAAGTACTTTCGGTCTAGACTTGTCTAGTGCTTGTGAGTGTTTTTTGACTATCTTTTTAAATAAATTTTTGATTTTCTAGAAAGGTGATACATATGAATTTTTTAGAAATAACAGAAAAAAGGTATGCGACAAAGAAATTTACTGGTGAAAAAATACCTGATGAAAAGATTGTAGAACTTAAAAAATTGATACAGAATGCTGCATCTTCGTTTGGACTACAACCATATACTATCGTTGTAGTTTCATCTGATGAACAAAAAAATGCTCTAAAATCAGCAGCGTTTGATCAAGAACAGATCCCTACATGTTCACATCTTTTCATATTCTGTGCTAATACAAAAGTAAAAGAACGGATTGATGAGTACGAGCAAATGTTATCGGGTGGTGCAGAGTTAAACGAGAGTGCAAAAGGATATATTCAAATGATGAGAGATTCTCTTGAAAACCTTTCAACAGAAGATATTACACATTGGGCAACTAAACAAACATATATTGCTTTAAGTAATGCCATAAATGGTGCAAAATCCTTAGGATTTGATTCCTGTCCTATGGAAGGATTTAATCCTGAAGAATTTGCAAAAATACTAGAATTACCTGAACATATCAAACCTGTAGTATTATGCCCCGTAGGATTTGCAGCTGATGAACCACGACCAAAATTACGGTATTCACTGACAGAATTATTCAAAGAAAAATAAAAGTGAAGTGAATAAATCACTTCATATTTTTTTAGCTTAGTTCAATAGTTGCTTCGGCTCGAAGTTCTTCTAAAATCTCATTGATGATGATTTCTTGCTGATCTTGAAGTAAAAAGCTTCGAATCTGGTCTTCGAGGTCTTCTAATGGTTGAACATCTTCTTCAGGTGTATTTGCCACGTAATCTAGATACACAGCTTGAATTTCCTCTTGACTTACTTGAAAGTCACTACCATCAACGGATTCTTGGATATACTGTTGCACGGAAAATTGAACTACGATATTTTCTAACTCAGTTTCATATGAAACACCTTGCATTTCAAGTATTTCTCGGTACTCAGCTAGACTAATACCTATTTGTGTTAATTGAAATTCAAGTTCTGCCTCCGCTTCATCAGTATTCACTAGTAAATCATTTTCTACCACAAATTGTGAAAGTAATGCCTGGTCTATAAGCTGCTGAATAATTTCTTCCTGGGATGCTTCAAATCCCTGCTGCATAAAAGTTTGCTCAGCCATCATAACTTCTTGAGAAGTAATCTCTTCTCCGTTTACGACTGCAACTACTTCATCCATTGTCTGCTGTTGTCCTGGCATTTCTTGCTCTGGTACCTGTTGTTCCGGAATAACCGTAACATCATCTTGAGGTACCTGTTCTACTGGTGCACATCCTACAATAAAAAGAAAAATTGCAAGACTTAACCCCATTATTAACCTACTTTTTGATATCATTGTAGAGAAACTCAACAACTCGTTATTTTTAAGTATTGTGGTAGTATAACAGTCTTAAAATAGTACAAAAACTGTGAAAAAATAGCGTAAACTACGAATGTATAAATACTCAAAGAAAAAAGTTACAATTGTGCATAATAGTTAAATCACGACACAGACATTTTACAAAAAAAATGTGTGGGGAGGGATTCGAACCCACGAACACATAAGTGACAGGATCTTAAGTCCTGCGCATTTGACCAGACTTTGCTACCCACACGCAATGAGAGTGACTCACACGCTATTTAAAAAGCTTTGGTTTCTCAGACTACTTCTTCATAGTAGTATCTTACGATATCTTTTTAAATAAACCACGTTTCTTCACGAATATGTACAATACTAATATCAATCAAAATTATGTGAAATTTGGACAAAAACATCTAGAAGATGATTCGACAGCTTTCATAGAGTTTACAGCTGTTCAACATATTCTCAGAGAAGCAAAAGTTACCTTACAAGGTCAGAAAACGATGGACTCAGGGAAAACGCTTCGCAATTGGAATGAAAGACTCGATTATACGAAAAGATTATTCTCACAGATTTATAAAAAAATTGAACATGCAGATGAAAAAACAAAGAGTAGGATTCATCTAGCAACACAAGAATTGTATGAAGCAGCTATTTCAAACAATCGATATCTGCAAAAAAAAGCCAAAGCTGATGAATTTTTTGCATATAAACAGAGGGACTTATATCGAGCAATACTATCACAACAAACACAAAATTTCAGACCTAGACAAACATCAATTGACTCAGTTGTTGATAGCGATCAACATACTAAAGTCAAACCAAAAAGAGAAATTTATGGACAAACACTTTTGCTACTACCTGAGATTACACAATCAACTCAAGAAGCATTATATCAATCAAAAACTCGAAATATGGTTATGTACATTTCAACTGAGTTGACGAAATTAAACCGCGGAAAAATAAACGATTTCATTGCATCTAAAGCGTATGTACCCAAGAGTACGGTCACACCATTTGTCGAACAATTTGATCATGCAGTGGAACAGTACTATAAGAATTTGCATCGTATACCAAAAAAAGATAGAATAAGAATTTCGAGTTTAATTAAATCAGGAGAACACAAAATTAACATAATTTCATCACAAAGAGGACTAAGTAACGCACTGAGATCAGGTTTTCATACAATGAAATTTCCACTCGCAGCTAGTGCACTATTTATGGGCGGTTTATGGTATCTTCAAAATCAATCAGAACAACCTACAACTGGTATGCATAGTTCTCAAAGTATTGAGCACACTATCCAAAAGTAAATTTATATAAATTCCGATACATTGAAAGTTTAAACAATGTGTAAAATACAATACTAGCTCCTATTGTCGTGAAAATGAACACGTCTTTTTTTTCGATTTTCATATTATACGTTTAGTATCATATGTTTTTACATAAAATAAAAGTATTGTATTATTATAGTTAAAAAAAACTAAAAAAAAATCTTGATTTTTTGCTTTTCTGCGATATTCTCCATACTTATCTTCAGGAGAATATTTAGGTGGTATAACACTCTTATTGATTACACCAGTTTCTTCGTCTTTTTCCGTTAAGGTAAATTCTTTTTGTTCTGTATAATAGATTTTTCTTGCCATGTTGATTCTCCTACAACTTCTCCAACTAAACTTCGAAGCATGTAATCTTTTATTTTAATATCATGAAAAACTTTTAAGGGAAATTTTCCTTTCACCCCAATTATGATTGGATATGTTCCCAACTGTCGAAAATATGTGACGCCTTGTTTATGTGTTTCTGCTAAACAATCTTTAATCACTAAACCTTTGGGAAACATTCGCGGCATTAAAACACCCTCAATACCTTCACGAATATCCTTTCTCCACGAAAAATATCGTTTTCTATTTTTTTTAATAAATTTATTTTTTGCTTCATTATACAATTTTGTGCCATAAAATGGTACGACTTGTCGAA
>JBLKOV010000043.1:0-4794 GCA_047603085.1 Candidatus Woesearchaeota archaeon | reverse complement strand
CGTTATTTGATTTTGTCAAGGAAAAATTGCAAACAAGTCAAGCATTTCAAGATATTGTCCCACCAGCACTCGCAGAATTTTCAGCTGATGCAAAATTTATCAAAAAATTTATTCCAAAAGCATTGAGTAGCGGATTACAATTCTATGAATCACAAGATAAAGAATACGAGTACTTACAAGTACTTGCAAAAAAAATGTCAGAAAAATACGAGTGCGAAGTTACAATTCAAACTGCTGATTCATCCTCTCCGATAATACCAGGAAGTCCAAGAGTATTTATCTCATAGTACATTCAAACTGTTCATCAAATTCAAGGTATACTAAATTGTACACCTGAAAAAATGCAGATACATTCTGATCACCAACTGATTGTCTGGGACAGAGTAATTGCTGTGCATCTTTTGCAAAAATAATTTCACACTCGTCATTTAATTTAAGTTCTGTCGAATCATGTTCTAATGCTAACTCAGCCGGTCGACATCGCGTAAGTGCATCGCCAAAACAAGTAATACCTTCATCTAACTCAGGTTCAAGTTGACTCAAAGGTACATTCTGTGCAAAGAGATCTGTCGACCCACAATCTAATACATCATCATACGTTGGTATCTCAAACTCTTCAGTTTCACTTGCGTCAGGTATTCCTTCATCTCGTATTTGTTGAATTGCACTTTCTAATTGCGCTATTTCTTCGGGGCGATCATCCGCATTTGGTATGTGTACAACATCACCATTTATTTGGGTCACATAAAAAAAACCAATGCCGCTTATGATGAGTAGCACTATGCCAAAAATTAAGAGAAAATGATGTGGTACATGCGTATGTTTTGCATCATGTATGGCTCTATTCACCTGTTTTTCTTCGTATCCATGTTCAAGTAAATGTGAACGAATATCATCTTCGACATAACCTTGCTTTAAGGTATCTTTCACATACTTTACAAGAGGATCTTGAGCCATATATACATTTTGCATCTTTGTCTTTAAAAATATTCTGTGTGAAATAATTTTTGGAAAACAGGCACTACCATAAAAACGAGTGATTTACACATCATCAGGTCAAAACTTCTCTGTGAAATATAACGGGTGCGTCGCAGGGGTTGTCGTTGGCAGGGATGCAGCACCATAGGGGAGAGGTATGTAAGTTTTAAAGATGTGAATATCACTGAGAAAATTGTATGTGCCGAAAAACACGAACATTTAAATACAAATACCAATTTATGGTTTCCATGAAAGATATGGGTATTTCTGTTAAAAAAGAAGATGATATCGTGCAATGGTATGAAGAAGTCTGTCTCAAATCAGCACTAGCAGATTTTGGAGAAGTAAAGGGGACTGTTATTATTCGACCCAATGGATTTTATATCTGGCGACAAGTACAAAAAACATTTGATGATATTATTGAAAATGAATTTCAGGTTGATAACTGTAGTTTTCCACTCTTAATTCCAGAACGATTTTTTGCAAAAGAAGCAGAACATGCAGAAGGTTTTGCACCTGAACTAGCTTGGATTCAAACTGCAACAGATACTGATTTACAGGAAAAAGCCATTATTCGACCTACATCTGAGACACTCATTGTGAATTCATTTCATAAATGGTTACGAAATTATCGACAATTACCTATGAAACTCAACCAATGGTGTAATGTGTTGAGATGGGAAGTTAAACAAACAAAATTATTTTTACGAGGTCGTGAATTTTTATGGCAAGAAGGTCATTGCATTTACGAAACAGAAGAAGAATGTCAAAAAGATGTTGAAGGTATCTTAGATGCATATGTACGAATTTGTAAAGACCTCTTAGCATTACCAGTAATTGCAGGGGAAAAAACTCCTGCTGAACGATTTCCGGGGGCAAAACGAACATTTACTATTGAGGGTTTAATGCCCGATGGAAAAGCCTTACAAATGGGAACATCGCATAATCTTGGACAGGGATTTATGAAAGGATTTGATGTGTCCTATGTTGGACGGGATGAAAAAACTCATACGCCTTTTTATAACTCGTGGGGATTTGCTACTCGATTATTAGGTGCGGTTGTGATGACTCATTCTGATAATAAGGGTTTGGTACTCCCACCAAAAGTTGCAAAACAAAAAGTTGTGATTATTCCTATTAAGAAAAAAAATAGTAAACTCAATGTTGATGATTATGTCAATGATCTCAAAGAACGCATTGAAAAATATAAACCATATGTTGATGATCGAGACGGACACTCTGTAGGATTTAAACTCAACGAACATGAACTTCATGGTGTTCCATTAATTTTACTTGTGGGAGATTTTGATATACAAAAAAATGTGGTAACATGTAAAGTTCGTGATGTAGATGAGAAATTCGAAGTTTCATTGGATGAAATTGAAGATTCGATTGAAAAGATTTTTACTGATATGCACAAACGATTATACAAAAACGCAAAAGGATTTTTAGACTCTCATATTCTCACTGCAAATTCTGTTGAAGAGATGCACGATATTATTGGAAAAGGAAATCTTGCGCGAGTTCATTTTTCCTGCGATATTGAAGATGAAAAACGTGTTGAGGAAGAACATGGTGTGGGAACACGATGTATTGTTGATGAAACAACTGAAGGTTCTTGTATTTTTACGCAAAAACCAACAAAATATACTGTATTATTTGGACGAAGTTACTAAATCTTCCCCAGTAACTTGTACAGAATAGTTCCAGAGTGCATCTTCCATATCCGAGGTGTTGTATCGACTTTTTACTCTACGAGGTTTTGATTTGACAAAATAGGTTCCACTAGGTTGCGTGATATGATTCGTTGCAACATATAATGTGGTTTTTGCACCTTTTTCTGGCGTGAGTAGGAGTGGTCGAAGAAATGAGAATAATCGCGCGAACCATCCAGATGATTCTTTTGCAAAATTTGTTGCAACAACACCGGGATGCACAGAGTAAGCATGTATATTATAGTTCTTCAATTTTTTTGCCAAAGATTCTGTAAATAAGATATTATACAATTTTGAATTCGCATAATTTGTTAAGGGGTTATAATGATGCACATTTTCTATGTCCGCTTTTTTTACATGTGCCATTTTGTACGCACTTGATGCAACGGTAATTACTTTTGCATGTGCGGATTTTCTGAGTAATGCAAATAATTTGATTGTAAATAGAAATGGTGCCAGATGATTTACGGCAAATGTTGTTTCAATATGTTGATCATTCATTATTGGTTCTGTTTTTGCGATAAATCCAGCATTATTAATGAGTAAATTAATATGAGTACAATTCTTTTTTATCTGTGTGATAACTTTTCGTATTTGCTTCATGTCAGCTAAATCACAGAGATAATATCTGTGTTTATTTTCTGATAGGTCACGTAATTCAAGCAAGAGCTGGTCTGCTTTTTTCTCGTTTCGTGCAACATAGTGAATTGTATATCCTTGTTTTGCAAGTTCAAGTGCTGTTACTTTTCCAATCCCTGAAGTTGCACCAGTTATCACACATATTTTTTCGTTCATATATGTACGTGAGTATGCTGTCTTTAAAAATTCTGTGACGAGAAAAAGCAGAATATTTATAAAGTAATTACGAATACTTCGCACATGGATGTCGTCACTATACAGAAACGAAATAAATCAACATATACTTCGCTTTTACAAGATGTTGCCGCTCGAGCAAAACAATCCAAGAAAGAAAGTAATATGTTTACCCATACGTATTTTATGACACTTGATGATCATTCCTCATTACGAGTGTACACTCATGGTGGCGATATTTGGGGTGTGACACACTTTTCTACCTACGAACCAAGACAAAATTCTGAGACTCTTCTTGATATAAAAACTAAATTGCATATACCAAGAAAAAGTGTTACTGATATAGTCCGAGATGCAAAAGCGCATAATGCAAATGCAGTTGGTATACTTGAGGGTATTCGGTCATTTTCTCCAAACTTTGGTAGACATATGCTTGAACACACAATACAAGAAGCACAGTATTGGGTATTACGAGATCACTCTGATAAACCAGAGGTATATACCGACATTGGATTTAAGAGACCTGATTTTGTAGCTGATTCTTATGATGTTTTAAGTTTAAGACGGTAGTGAGAAATTCATGACTTCACAATCTGCTCATACTCTCGTTGAATATCTTTTGCAATAATGGCATAATAATATTTTTTATCCAATGCAATTGCAGCTAAATGTTTTGGCCAACCTTTTTGAATGAGTACTTTTGCAGATTCAGTTTTTGTATATCCCTTCTTAGTTCGATTTTCTATCCATAACAGAAGTTTGTCAAGTTGAGGCTTACGGTAATCCAATATATCAATAATGAGTTGTGGATCATATTCTGCTCGATCAAAATAGGATACTATCTGCTCTTTGGACAATCCTCGCTCCTTGTATTCGTGTACTTTGACAACAGTTTTGTAGATATTCGTAAATTCCATTTTTTGAAGACTTGGTATCGTTAACTCAGTATGTATATGATGCCGCGCAAGACGATATGCCAGTTTAATTTCAAGCATCGTATAATTTTGTTCATATTCTTCATAGACTCCGATAAATGAACGAGTATCTTTCTCAATTTTTGAGACGAGCTTTTGCACATTTTCTATCCGAATCGCATTTGGTTTCATGTGATGTACCAAATTCTCGTATTTTTGTTCCTGTAAGACTTCTTGCAATGCGTTTTGAATGATGTGCTCAGGATATTGATGTATGAGCAATTGTAAATGAATTGTTTCAGGGTGATGATTCTGTGCGAGTTCTTGTTTGATATATTTTTGGACTTTATGCTGAATATTTCCACTCATGTGCG
>JBLKOV010000042.1:0-4856 GCA_047603085.1 Candidatus Woesearchaeota archaeon | reverse complement strand
AATGCGTTAAATATGAATTGGAATAAATTACAAGAGTATATTTCCGTCTTAGTAAAAACTGATATACTTTTGGCAGTACAGCCGTTTTTTACAAATAAATCTAAGGAACTTGTGAAAACACCAAAAGTATATTTTGTTGATTTAGGTTTACTTAATGCATTACTTGATACTTTTTCATCTATAATGCATCGAGTCGATAAGGGTGAAATACTTGAGAGTTTTGTGTTACATGAATTATATAAAAGAGGGTATACGCCAAAATTTTGGAATCGACAATTATCTGAAGTTGATTTTGTACTGGAACGTGATGGAAAACGAGTTGCAATAGAATGTAAATCACATTTGAGTAAAATGCCGCTTTCACTCAAAAACTTTTGTAACGAATACGACGTATATGTATCCTATATTTTTTGTATACAGTCTACAATTTCTTCGTCACAATATACTATATCCCATTACATCAATAGTGCATCAATTGACTTTTTTCAGTGAACAGATAGGAATACCAAATGACCAAAAAAAAGATTTCTGAATGGTTTGATGAAGAGCTTGCAACCATAATTGGAAACAAAATACGAGATGTCTATCCAAGTTTTGATACAAAAGGCTATTATACGCAGATAAAAAAAGAATGTCCGCAAAAAACATATTCTCAGCGAGTATTACTTCATGCACAGACACTCCAAAAATTCTTACCGAAACCATATACTCAAGCTCTTAAAATAGTAGTTGCTATACTTGGGCCAGAAAATCCGAATGAAACAGGGATGTTTACCGAATATTACTGGGTCTTACCCCTTGCAAAATTTGTTGAAGTATATGGTCTGAATCATGTAGATATTTCGTTGGATGCAATTGAGGAGATAACAAAACGAAGTACTGGTGAATATGCGATTCGACCATTTATCGTTACATACCCTCGCATAGTACTTGAACGTTGTGAGATGTGGGCAAAATCTGATAACTTTCATCTTCGTCGTTTAGCATCAGAAGGTTTACGACCAAAACTTCCTTGGGCCAAGAAATTAACCCTTTTTATTGAGAATCCAACACCCGTTTTTCGTATACTTTCGCTATTATTAGATGATGAGATCTTATTTGTCCGACGATCAGTAGCAAATTGTCTTGCTGATTATCTGAAAGTACATCCAACATATGCGTGGCCTTTTGTAAAAAAGTTACAAACATCCAAAAAACCAGAGAGAAAATGGATTTATACACACGCGACTAGAGCGGTAAAAAACTAAATATTTATTAATAAGCCTTACTCTTGTATGGTGATACTAAGAAAGTTTGAGGTTCAAATGGCAGGATTAAAAAAATTTATTCGTTCTTTAACAGGAAATTCTAAAAAATCATCATCAAATACAAAAAAAGTTGCAAAAAAGTCTGTAAAAAAGACTAAAATTGCAAAAAAATCAGCAAAAGTGACAAAAAAAGCTGCAAAACCGGCAAAAAAAGTTGCAAAAAAAGCAAAAGTTGTCAAAAAGGCAGCAAAAGTGACGAAAAAAGTTGCAAAACCGGTCAAAAAAGTAGCGAAAAAAGCAAAAGTCGTCAAAAAAGCTGCAAAAGTGACGAAAAAAGCTGCAAAACCTACAAAAAAGGTTGCAAAAAAAGCAAAAGTCGTCAAAAAGGCAGCAAAAGTAGTGAAAAAAGTTGCAAAACCTGTAAAAAAAGTTACAAAAAAAGCAAAAGTTGTCAAAAAATCAGCAAAAGTTACGAAGAAAGCTGCAAAACCGGTCAAAAAGGTTACAAAAAAAGCAAAAGTTGTCAAAAAATCAGCAAAAGTTGAGGATCAAGAACTAGTTGAATCTTCTTCTCAAGAAAAACCGCAAAAACCTCGGAAGAAAACAACGTATATTCAACCTTGGACGAAGGTCTCCACGTATAAAAAGATTGAGAATGGGAAAAACCCGTATTTTGAATACTAGGGTAATTCTATGATATCTGAAAAAAATCAGTATCCATTTTTGATATCTTTATATTTTATTATTTCCTTTCTTGCAATTCGCTTGGCGGTCTTGCTTGCAGGTTCGGCAGAATCAGATTTTGCCCAAGCAGCAAAAGCCGGTCAATTACCGGGAACGAATTTTTCAATCGGGTCAAATATTATTTTATTTGGCTATCACATACATCATTTTTATTTTGGGATTTTACTCATTTGTCTTGCAGCCTGGATAGCAATTGTTGGAAGTACGTTTTTTACCCGAAAACATGCTGCAATTATGTATGGTATTGGTTTAGGTTTATTTTTGGATGAAATTGGATTACTCTTAACTTGGGGTGATTATTACAGTTCTCTATCCTACATTATTTCCTTATTTGTCTTAGGAATATTTTTGAATATTCTGTTTTTAGGACCTTTCTGGAAGAGTTTTCGACACGAATTAAAAACGCAAAAAACACCGCTAGCCCGGGCAATCAGACAAGAGGGACCGTTATTTTCGTTTATCGATTGGAGTATATCAAAAATAAGTCATCAAGAAAGTGTGAGTCAGATATTTCGAGGGCTTGTTTTAAGTACAGTGGGTATCTTAATATTTATTTTTCCTCAGAGTTTACATGTATGGATTATTGGACTTTTTTTCTTCCAAGGACTGATGTATATGGGTGAATCAATATTTTTCAAAAAAGGTGAAACAAAATGAGTATGACAGAACGATTAAGTAAAATATTTATTGGCGTATTATATATTGCAGTTGGCGTTATTATTTATCAACGACCGGAGCTACTCTATATTGGCGTATCCGCACTGCTTTTGATCCACGGTGTGATAATTATTGCACGAGTGCTTTTACAAAAGTATCTGAAATAATGATACATAACATACAAAACACAAATATCATTGATGGACAAAAAATTGTGTTTACGATTATTGATTCTTTTGATGATAAAGATGTTACCCAGTCGTATGGTTTTTGTTTTACGCATGACGGGAAATTACTCATTGGAAGACGACCTGATGGGTTGTATGGATTTCCGGGTGGAACACGTGAGACTGGTGAGTCACTCTTACAAACACTCACACGGGAATTGGATGAAGAAATTAATGTTCGAATTGTCGATTATGGATTTATTGGTGCGCAACGGGTTGAAGAACCATCCCGTACACATGTGCAAGTTCGATTTGCCTGTATTGTTGAGTGTGAAGCGTTAACACCCGATCCTGATTTTGGCAAATCTTGGGAGCGTATTGCAATTGATCCAAATGATTTTGCACGCTATTTTGATTGGGGTGTAACAGGTCAATATTTTCTTGAACGGGCTGTTGAATGGTTTTTGAGTAGAAAAACATAATTGTGAACATCAGTGAACACATTCTTGCCAGCCTAATGTAGGAACTATTCGTGTCCGTGTTGGAGTTTTATTGTGCAGATATGGTCTTACATCAATATGTTTATATTTTTGCCATTTGTTCAATTTCTGTGAGTGTAGAATCATCAGAGTCATGTAATTTAGTAAGAAATTCAAAAATTCTTGCAAAATCTTGGTTTGCATATTTTCGATCTGATCTTGGTACGTGGTAGACAGGTATATTTTTAAGCATATATCTTATTTTTAGGAGTTGTATGGAAGTATCTTTAGTTGATTCGTTGTTCTCTTTTTGTTTAACTAATCTATTTTTTGTATGAATTTCATATGCTTCGAATTCTTTTCGTATAGTTGGGGTAATATAGAATGTAATATTATTTTTAACTGTAAGTGCGTCAATTATTTCGGTAGTATACCTCGTAAGTATAGAGTTATCAAGAAAAACGGTTTTCTGACTTCCGTCATCTTCTATTAAATCTTCAAGCGTAGGTTTCATGAACATAGATATAAGCCTATATTTATAAAATTTTTTATTTTTATTACTGTTTAGTAATAATTTTACCAATACTTCCCAAAACTCACCAAATCCATGAGCGAATGACCTATATTTCGGGGTATATATTTTAATTGAGAAAAATCTTGTTCTTCATAGGTGAGTGTGAATCGCATATCATTTCGTCGCACATCATAATCTCCACGAAGAAAAACAGAGTTACCAAATTGTTGACGAGCTAAAAGTCGTGGTTCTAATGGTCTGTGTACTTTTGTTTCAACACGTATCTGATCAAATATTCCTTGCGTGTACGTTCCCGAGTTTAGTCTAAATGTAATTCTATCAGGGTGAAATCGAGTATCAGTTGAAAAAGATCGATTTTGTGTAAAATCACCCGATACTGGTTGTGTTGAAAATCCGAATGTCTCCCTGGAGGGTAAGGGAATACTGATGGGAAGTTGTGAATCTAATGTATACGCAATATCAAGTATTTCTTCGCGCTTACTTGTATTCTGTGGCTTGATAAGAGAAATCGAACCTGGAGGTGGTAAATTGCCCCAAATTAACTCTTCAATACAAGGCACTGAGTAGCTTCTGTCGGATTGTTCTGTTCCTTGCAGAGGCGTGAAAAGAAGTGATGTCGCAAGTAGTGTTGAGGCTAGATTCTTCATAGTATATTTGCTCATACATTTCTTTATAAATATATATTTTCAAAAACGGTATAAATATCTCGCACACACTATTTTTCTTCATATGACCATTGTTTTTCAAGAGGATGCAGGCTGCGATTAAATTCTTTTCTTGCACGCCAATGTTCAGTATTCATAGATTGCACAAATTCGGTATTAACTATTTTTGCTCGTGCGGTGAGATATCCGTTATGTTCTTGACGCAGATATAAACCTTCTTGCTGACTTTTGGAAAATTGTGATTGTTGTTTTGCTATCTCTAATAAATCATCAAGACGTAATTTTTTTCCGCTTATAATTGGTTTATTGAGTTGAATATCTGTGCCTGCAATTTTTTTTTCTATTTCAGCACAGGATAAAAA
>JBLKOV010000041.1:0-4880 GCA_047603085.1 Candidatus Woesearchaeota archaeon | reverse complement strand
GATGATGTAGAAATCACTCTTTTTTATGGCAGTGCTGGTTCATTTGTTTAACTTTATGAAAAATGCTTTGTTTCACCTGAGAATAGGTATACAATATTTTCTTTTGGAAAATGAGTTTCTATCGCCATTTTCGTATATGCATCCATCATGTCTTTTGTTCCGTGAGATGGAATGACATATTCTGGTTTTAAGAGCTGTAACATCATCCTTAAATCTTCCTTAGATGCATGACCCGATACATGAAGATCTTTAAATACTGTAATTTTTTTGTGTAATAGTTTTTGTTCAATTTTTTCACGAGCTAAAATAATACTCTGCGTTGGAATAGTGTTACATGAGAAAATAAATACATCTTCTTTTGAGAATACATCTGGCAAATTTCCATTTAACATACTATTTAATACGGCGTTTTCTTCTCCCTGATGACCTGTCATCAAAATAATATACTTGGATGTATCTTCTTTTTGGAGTTGCCGCAGCCGTCTTTTTACTTGTCGTCGAAAGGGAACAACTTCAATGTGATCAATTATATCAGTGATACCTGCTCTTTTAGCAGTATAAAGATATTTATCTAAACTTCTTCCTAATACGAGCACTTTTCTTTTTATTTTTTTTGCCATGGAGACAACTGTTTGAAGTCGTTCAATATGGGATGAAAATGTTGTTAAAAATACTGCTTTATCTTCAATAATTGGTGAGTATAGTAATTCTTCTAAGAGTTTTTTTGCTTCGCTTTCTGAACTTGTATGTCCTGGGTTTTTCGCTCTAAGGCATTCACTAATCAAAAGCTTGACATTTCCTGCGCGTTTTTGTAATAAATCTAATTGTGGTTTTTTTGCATATGTTGGTGACATATCAAGCTTGAAATCATTTGCATAACAGACTGTTCCAAACCGTGTATGAATTAAAATAAGCGCTGCATCAGGAATGGAATGTGTGATTGGAAAAAGTTCTATTTCAAACTCTGTTCCAATTTTTTGCCGTGTTTTCGGTTTAAGCATAATCACATCATTTGCTTTTTTACTTTTTGAGTCAGAAAATTGTTTTAGGATAATTTCACCAGTATAGGGTGTACAGTAAATTGGACATTTGTATGATTTTGCTAAATATGGAATGGCAGCTATATGGTCAAGATGTCCGTGAGAAGGTATTATTGCTTGTACGGTGTTTTTTTGAATAAATGTATCGTTTGGAAGTACGTCATATTTTCGGAGTTCTTTGACACTAAATGTTGGTCTTTTGACTTGTTCTTCATACGATACGAGGTTTTCCATATGGATGCCCATATCAAGAATGAGAGATTCATTTCCAACAGTGAGAAGCGTCATATTCCTTCCGATTTCTCCGTATCCACCTATCGCAGTAATTTTAATCATATGAAGAATAAACGTGTAATCCTTTAAAACATTTCTCGTAATATTTTTAAATGAAGCAGGTTTTAACGGTCATATGCATCCGCCATTAAAGATACGATACAGTCATTTTTATAATCCGTACATTAAAGTTATTCGCTCATCTATACATCATAAGGGTATAGTCGCAAAAAAGGATATTCCAAAAAACACTCGAATTTTGCAATACTTAGGCGAACATATTACAAAAACTGAATCGGAAAAACGTTCTGATAAAATTTTAGCGGATGCAAAAAAAAATCCACATAAGAAAGGTGCCGTATATATTTTTACCTTAAATAATACATATGATATAGACGGGCAAAAATGGTATAATTTGGGTAAGTACATGAACCATTCATGTAATCCTAATTCTGAAGCAGAACTTGACGAGGATGCCCAAGAAATATGGGTGCGCACAACAAAAGATATCAAAAAAGGCGATGAGATAACGTATGATTATGGCTATGACCTTGACCATTGGGAAGAACATCCTTGCCATTGTGGTTCACCAAACTGTGTGGGATATATTGTTGCACGAGAACACTGGAGTAAACTTCGAAAAATTTTAGAAAAACGCGGAGAAGTGCTTCATCCTTTATGGGGAAAGAAAAAATTATAATTTCTTTTTACTATTTGATATCCACCCATAAATAAGTATTCCGTATATAATTTCGAATATGAATAAATACGGGTCGTATTGTGCGTAGAATGCTCTCCATATGAGAATTATTATTATGAGGGATGTAATCATGTATCCCTCCCATGTTACTGGGAATGCAAGATATTTTTTTGTAATTGGTCTAAACCAGTGGGTTGAAAAAATATTTTGTGTATTCATCGTATACAATGTGCCGAGCAGGGTTCGAACCTGCGTAGGCGTAAGCCAATGGATCTTGAGTCCACCCCGTTTGACCACTCCGGCATCGGCACGTGGTACATTGTAAAGCTGTTTTATTTTTAAATCTATGTGTTTTGTGGCATATACAGATTTCTGAGTGATTTTGTCATCTTCAAAACTTACATACCTCTCTTCTATGGTGCTGCATCCCCGTAAGGGACATCCCCCTGCGACGCACCCATTATATTTCATAAAGAAGTTTTGACCTGATGATGAATAAATCACTCACTTTTATGGCTGTGCCTGTTTTATACTATAACTTCTTAATCGTTTTCACACAAAACATTCTTAAAGGGAATCTACCGGATTTTCTCTTACAATGAAAGGAATTATTTTAGCAGGAGGATATGCAACACGATTACATCCTTTAACAGAGAATCAACCAAAACATCTCTTACCTATTCAAGGAAAACCGATGATTGAATATTTGTTTGAAAAACTTCAAACACTTCCAATTGACGAATATTATCTAGTGACTAATGCAAAGTTTGCAACACATTTTCAAAAATGGGCAGAACAAAGTCAATGGGCTGATGATATTATCATTGTAAATGATCAAACTACGAGTAATGATGATAGATTAGGTTCGATTGGAGATATATTGTATGCGATTGATACCTATAATATTATAGATGATTTTTTTATTATTGGTGCAGATAATATAACTGATTTTGATTTTCAACAATTATATGATGAATTCGAACAAAAAAAGAAGCCGATTGTAGGTGCATATGATGTAGGTGATTTATCACAAGTTTCACAATTTGGTCAAATAACAATAGATGATTCGTCAAAAATAACATCTTTTGTTGAAAAACCTGAAAATCCCAGTTCGACACTTATTAGTACTTTATTTTATATGATACCTCACACCTCACTACCTATTATTCGGTCACTCGTTGAAGAGGGTAATTCTGATAAAGCTGGATTTTTAATAAAACGATTAATAGATGAAACGGATGTTTACTCGGTAGTTCATAAAGGATATTGGTTTGACATTGGAACTCCGCAAATGTATAAACAAACTCAAGATTTTTTTGAAAAAAAAGGCAAACTATAAGTTTGCTAATTTTCGTTCAATTTCTAGTAACTCTTGTTCTAATTGATCAATTTCACTAGATTGTTTTTTTAAGTGAGGTGTTTGAACCTTATGTTTTGGTTTATGTACTTTCTTGTGTTTAACAACAGTTTTTACTTCTGCTGTAGGTGGAGGTTGCGGAATATCTTGTACAATTGAATGTAAGTCCTTTTTTAATCCACCTATAACTGTTGAAAATTGCTTTATAAGTCGAAGTTTTTCTACACGAATTGATTTAACTTTTTCGTATTTTTGAAGGTACACTAAAAATTCTTTAGACGTTTCTAGTACATGTTTATGGACAGCATTTGGATCTTTTACACCTACATAAATATGTTCTGTTTTAGGCGGATGCTGCTGTTTTTTTTTCGTTGTTCTTTTCTTTTTTGCTGCCATAGTAGTACCTATTCTTGACTATTAGGTTTAAATAAGACTTCGTCAAAGTGTAATAATCGTTCTTCGACATCTTGTAAACCATCTGTCCAGCTTTGTAATTCAGCATCTTCTTGATGTTTCAACTCAGTAATTTGAGAGAGCAAAGATTTTGCTTCTTGTAACTTATGTTTCACATCTGTTACAGTTTCTAAAACTTTTTCATAGTCAGTAATTTTGACATATATTGGCATTTTTTCGTTTTCCATTTTTTCACCTAAAATCTTTTTCCAAATAATTTTTGTTCCATCTGTGTAATTCCGCTTTGCATCTGCGATAGTAATTTTTGATAATTTGTATATCGATTTTCAATATGTTCGTTTAAATCTTGTAATAATCCTGAAAATTTTTGTATTTGGACTATTTCTTCTTTTGTAAGTTCTAATTCTTTTAATGTTCTGTGATAAAGATGTTGTTCAATAAAAATCGGTTTTGAAAAGTCGATGAATTGCGGTTCGTATGACTCCTCAGAATCCGTTGTTTGAATTGAAGGTAATGAGTCGGAATCAGCTTTATTTGCTTCTTCTATTTTTTCGTCATCATCAAAACTCGGTAATTCTTTTGCATCATCATTTGTTGAACTAGATGGTATTTCATCATCATCTAGCGAAGGAAGTTCTGAAGCATCGTTATCTATTTGAGGCCCTTCTCCTTGAGTTGATGTTTTTTCTTGTTCATCAGAACTTGTATTGTCATCTAAATCCGGCAAATCTAATGGAGGTAACTCAGGAATGTCATCACTCTGTGAATTATTACCCGTCTGCGAATCAGTTGCATCTTTGTTTTTTTGTTGTAATTCAGCATTTGCTTTTTCCACGTCATTCGGATTCATTGGTGGAGGTGTAGCAGGCTGATCTTGCTGAGAAGTAGTTTCCTCTTTTTTTCGAAATAATGATGTTATGCTCATATAAAAACCCCTTTTTAGTAGTATTATTGGTTTATCTCTTTTTAAATATTTATGAGTATTTTTAAGTAGTACTTGCGGAGATTTGATTATTATTTTTTTGATGGGGCGAATAGATAGAAATATAAATATGAAGTTTTTGGTATTACTCTATGGATGACAATGTATTACGAG
>JBLKOV010000040.1:0-4903 GCA_047603085.1 Candidatus Woesearchaeota archaeon | reverse complement strand
TTAAAAAAAGCAGGTATCAAAGATGTCTACCAAATTAATGGAGGAATCTATAATTACTGTCAAAAATACCCGAATGATCTATTTAAGGGTGCATGTTTTGTCTTTGATGATAGAATGGAAGTTGGCTGGAATGCAAAGGGTCAAGTTATCCCAAGTTCACAATTACCGCCCAAGCATATTATTTCACATTGCGAATTCTGCGGTGTAAAAACTGCAAGAGTAGTGAATGATGAACGATACTTAAATCGGGTTGCAACTGTGTGTTGCGAATCATGCGATGCAAAATTAGATATTTCTCGACTACGAACAAAAACAGAAAGACAAGAAATGATAAAACAAGCTAAATCAGAATCTTAAGATGTCGTAAAAATATTAAGATACAAGTTATACAATACTTCTGATCTGACTATATCAAAGATAATCTTTCATTATATAATTTTTCTAGCAATGAAAAACATTCAGTTATATCTTTTTTCTGACAAAGTAATCCTGCAGCAGGTTTATGACCGCCACCGTTAGATCCAGTAAAATGAGCTGAAACATCTCTTGCAAGTTCACCTAAATGCACTTTTGTTTCTTGGCATCGAAGACTACAATGATATGCTTGGGAATCACTATGTAATTGATAGAACACAAATGTTTTTTGTGGATGTGCATACGAAATAATGCTTGAAATTAAACTTGTCATACCCGTATCATTTGGTAAATGAATAAAAGATAAAGAAGAATCACGTGTTTCTTCATACTCTTTCCAATGTGTGAGTATATGCTGTAATGTTTTTTGTGCGTGAGAAAATTGTGAACCAAGCGCTAATGCCTCATCAATTGTTGATGCGGTGATATAATCTCGGCAGAGGTTTTCAAATACTTCAATGCCTGCTTTTGCTGCAAAAGCAGTTATATGAGCAAATTGCCCAAAAGGAGAATGAAAAAAAGAATCGCGTTCATCACCAATCACCACCTTCTGCGTTTTTGCAATACGGCGAACATACTCACCCCATTCTATGATATTCATATCTCCTATAATACCAGGAAGTATTTTCCATTCAATATCAGATAAGTCAACTATTTGAGCACAAATATCAAAAACAAATTTTGAACAACAGTATTGACTCGCATCTGGTGCATCAGTTATATCCAACGGATGGATACATAATCGTTGATATGTATCTGTTTTATATTCGCTTGTTTTATGAGCATGATGATCAATAACGCATAAGTGAAATGGAAGCGTATCTAATTGCTCTGTCGTGATGTAATCCCAACTGAGTGGTTCAAAATCTACACACACGATATGAGTCACCTCTTGTTCAGTTAATTCTTTGAGAAAATCAACAGAAAATAATTTACGTTCAATAAATTTTGCATAACTTATGTACGAAATGTTTTTTTCTTCAAGCATCTTCGTAAATGAAACAGCTGAACATAGACCGTCTGCATCATCATCATATAAAAGACACACTTTACCCATATCAACTGATGATAAGAATTTTTCTAATGATTTTATTTTTTCTGTTGATGTAATTGCATATCCCATACATAAAAAGAAAAAAAATCTGGTTATAAAACTATCGATTTTAGACAAAAAAGAAATTGTTTTAAAGACCACATCTTCACTATTCAGTATGAGTGTAGAAGATTGGATACAACCAGAATATATTACAAACGATGCAAAAGAAGAATTATTGGAAAAATTTTCGAAAAATTCTCCGTTCAAACATATTCAAATAACTGATTTTTTCATACCTGAAAAACTCGAAATTGTCTTAGCTGCACTAGGAGAAGAACATTTTTTTGAGAAAGAATCAGACTTGTTTAAATTCATGCAAACTCAGGATTTAGCACATACAAAAAATACCGTATTACAAGAATTTATTCAATTTTTATACTCAACAGAATTCATCCAGTTTATGGAAGATATCACAAAATTCAATCTGAATAAAAAAGAAGTTGATATTGCCGGAACATTATACCAAGATACTGATTTTTTATTATGTCATGATGATGAGCTTGAGGGCAGAAAAATTGCGTTTTTAGTATATCTTTCAACACAAACAGAAGAGGATGGAGGTTCACTGAAATTATATTCGCATAAAGATGGAAAACCACACGCTGTTGAAAAAAAATTATATCCAAAAATAAATTCATTCACATTCTTTGAAGTTTCAGAAACTTCGTTTCACGAAGTAGAAGAAATTTATACTGATACCCAAAGAATTGCAATTGGTGGATGGTACCATTCCAATTAATTATCCCTTAATGCAACCGTAATTCGAGACCAAATTTCTCTATCGTTTCTATCTTGAGACTGAATTTGAATATCTTGGGGATTCGATTCATTACACCGTCTTAATTCTAATACGTTTTGTCCCCTACTTTGACGTAAAATATTTAGTTCTGACAAACCTTGGCAGATGAAGTTAATTGTTTGAGAATCATCTTGTAAGCGACCATATTTTACAACATAATCTATTTGCGCATCAAATCCTTTACCCTCTTCTTGTCTAAATGCGGCAATATGAAAATCATCATTTTGTTTTTCAAAAATACTTTGAACAATCGCATCATCAGGTATTAAATCATCTAGAGGAGAGTCTCTCAAAAATGGAAGAATAAATGTTACGATATTTTGAAATCCTTGTGCAAAATTCTGCCAAAAGCTCGAAGTATCATCCGTATGTACGAGTAAGCGTAATTCTTCATCATACAACCAAATATGGGTTGGAATAGAAGATACACATTCACGTAAACCATCTTCGTTTACATCTCCCGTACAGTCAAGTTCTAATCGAGGATCTAATTCATTAAATACATCAACAGGGTTTAAAAATTCATCATCATTTTCATCACTATTAATTTGATTAAATGTTGTACCCAGGTAAAACTTATTATTATGTTGTAAAACACAGAAATTATTGACGCAATTTTCTTGCTCATCACTTACTCTCAAATTACATAGGGAATCCACTGAACTTGAAAGATCTGAACGATAAAATCGACCATTAAATATTTCAGCATAATTCCGCCCACTATCAGTTAATGTGGATTTATCAAAATTTATGACATCTTCAAAATAATCACAATGTAGTGTAAACGAATCAGATGTAGTTAATCCTGCCATTTCTTTTAATGCTTTTGCAACAAGAAATGTTCTTGTTGACCAAGTCCCGCCCTGGCAAAAATAATCCTGATAAAATTTACCACTATCTATACATGTTCCTGGTTGAATTGGATCTACAATGGAAGTTGAAATCAAACATTGACTCTCTTTTTCACAAAAACCAAATTCATTATTATTAATACCTCGTTTTATTTCCTGATTAGTCCACTGTCCATTAATACATCTGTTTCCTTCGAGCGAATCCAAATCATATTCTCCATCCATTGTAATAACTCCGCTAAATGGAGCATTTGCTTGATTTGCAAAACATACGCCATTGTGCCAACAAGAATTTTCTGGACAACATCCTTGACTGGATTGGTCAATACTATTTCGCATATATATTCTTTGAGAACTACTTACAGGTGTTTCTCTTGGAGCTGAAAGACTATCAGCATCAGCCCGATATGAGCCTTCTACATCCGAATTATCATCAGACCAGAATCCCTGTGGAGAGCAGAAGTATTCACCCACTACTGAACATACGGGTGCTTGTCGTAATTGAGATCTATCAATAAAAGCTCTATTATCTGTTTCTCCACAAAAATAAAAATCATGTGAATCGGACGTCTGAACCTCTCCAGATTCTATATACGTTCGTAATCCGTATATAAATCTTGGTTGTTGTAACTCAATCAGAATTTTATCTTGAGAATTCTCCGACTGAAATGAACCTGTTGAACTAAACGTGACATTTGCCTCGAGACCGTTTGTTTCCCCCATCAAAAAACGACTATTCTGATTAGGTGAACTAAGTGAAAATAAAATTGTATCGCTGTACGGAGTTAGAATTGTTGGCAAAAGTAATTCGCAAGTAGGACCTAAACAAAAAGTTTCTCGAGTTTGATCGTTGAGAGAAAATCGAACATAATCAAATGGTCTATTCTCAGGCATAGGACGTTGAGCATAACAAGCCACAGAATAACCAGGAAACGTCTCTCTTGATGTCGCACCGCAACATCTCGTACCAACAGGAGTAAATGGTGATATACCACACGCAAACATTTGACCTTCAGACCCGTCTAGGGTAGAGTCAAGAAAATAATTTATTGGCCCTACAGATACTGCGTTACAATATTCTAACCGTAAAAAATCAATTTCTTCATATGTGTTTCGTAATACAAAAGTATCTACTAAAAATGTGTAGATATTATCATTTTGAAAATTTACATATTGAGTATTTATAGAAAATGTCATATTCTTAATATTACCAGAATCAAAAATATTCTGCAGAGGTATTTGAACTTTATTCCATTCAAGTGCCGAGTACGTATGTACTACATATTCTTCAATTAAAAATTCATTTCCGTTGATATTTAGGTATAAAGAACCTACTGATTCTGGAAGAATATAAAACTCTAGAAAATCATATAAAAACCAATTATTTTTATATAAATCAGTAAATATAACTTCTGTCCGATCTTGATTAAATACTAGCATTCCAGAGTGAGTTCCCGAATGAACAAAATTATCTGAATATTTTGAGAATGAACCACTACCACTTGTTTGATATGCATCAAAATCTTCAGTGAAATCTAAAAATACATTTTTTATTTGACCAACAGTTGTCGAAGTACATTCAAAATTTCGCGTTATGGGAGGTGGTGCTTGAGATGGTTTGATTATATCCCAGCTATAATCTATCCTGTACGTAATCCCGTGAGGATTCCAGGGAGAATCAGGGTGATGATTTTCATTAGTCACACTAAAACGTAAGGTGTTTGTTCCAGGTTGTAAATTATG
>JBLKOV010000039.1:0-4918 GCA_047603085.1 Candidatus Woesearchaeota archaeon | reverse complement strand
TTTCTAGCTAGTTCCCCCTCATCCCCAACATATCCAAGAGTTACTATATCTCCAACCGCAACTTGAGTTTGAATATCTTCAAAAAACATTAGCGCGTTTGTTATATTTTGTCCGTTATAATATGTGTATACCTGGCCTGCACGAACTCCTGCGATTTCTGCAGGCATGCCTTGCGTTATTTCTCCAAAAGACATTCCCACTTCATGAGTCATATCACTGTAAATCGGCTGCATAATAAAGACAAGCAACAAGAAAAAAGGTATAGCAAGCAAAATATTTGAAACGGGTCCTGCCGTCAAAACAGCATATCGTTTCCAAGGTGATGTTTTTTCAAATTTTTTTGGTTCTGGCTCTACAAATGCTGCAGGAATAATTGGAAGAATGATGTTCAATACTGCAAATCCACTACTCGTAACTGGTATTTTATAGTATCGCGCAACAACTCCATGTGCAAATTCATGCACCGAGGCCATGATAAATATCGCAACTATCCAATGTGAAAATGATAAGTATCCTAAATAGGGAATATTCGTAAAAGGCAGTGCGAGAGTTACTCCTTGAACTTGAGGCGTGTGAAACAAAATATACACCAACCAGAACATTGCTAATGATTGTATGAGCATTCCCAAAAAGCCCAGAATAACGGATGTAAAGGCAAAAATTTTAATGATAAGTGGATGTTTTTTTGCCATAGAATCCATTAATGAGATACCCCAACCGGTTCGAACAAGTATCATACTAATAAGTGCAAAAGGTCCAAAAGAAAGTATTTTTTGCGTATGAATTTTCTCTCTATTTTTCTTTAAAAAAATAATGAGTGCAAGTACAACTATCCCAAGTAAGATAAATTCATATCGTTGAGAACTTACAAATTCAACAAAACCACTCATAAACCGATTTGAGAATTGAATGTCTTATAAAAGTTTTCTTTTGTGAAAGTAATAGATGGTAAAAAAGTGTTATATGAACTTTACAAAATAAGAATATGAATAAAAATCACGCACATATGTGCGCAAGATGCAATAAAAGAAATGTTTATTTCTTTCGTTTTGGTCGAAGTTTATTCGTTCCTTGCGGACCTCGACTCTTAATTTTTCCTGCGATTACCTTTAGAGGAGGTGCACGTATTTTTCGTTTTGTTACTTTATCTACGTACACATTCTTGAATAATCGAGTATTAGCTTCTTCAAATTTTGCCATTGTATCTCCTTATTTTACTTGTTTAATTACTTTATCTTCTAAAATTTCCCAATAAAGCACTTCTTTTCCTTCGACAACTTGACCTTCCAAGTCTTCAGGAATTGGTAAATCAAATGTTTCAAATGATTCCATATCCATTAAATTTGCAAGATTATCTGTAACAGACAATACTTGTGCTGATTTCTTTCCCACAATTGGAACTTCAACTTCATCATGACCTGGAAGAACTAAATTTCGTTTCTTTCCATCAAGCATACCAACAGCCATCATATTAACTTTTGCGTGACCGTGTTTTCCTGGACGTGATGTTTTTGTTTCTGCGATTTTACATGCGACACCATCAACAACGATGGAATCTCCTTTCTTTAAGCTTCCAACACTCGCGTGTTTTGTTTCACCAACCATAATATTTACCTCTGAATAGTATTTTCATCTATGAGAAAAAAATGAGCATTTATAAAAGTTTATGTTTTTTTAGCACTGCCAATTTTTTGAGTGATTTATACATCTTCAAAACTTATATACCTCTTTTTAACTGTGCTGCATCCCCGCCAACGACGTCCCCCTGCGACGCACTCATTAAATCTCACAAAGAAGTTTTGACCCAAGGATGTAAAAATCACTCGTTTTTATGGTAGTGCCTGTTTTTTGAGAATGTCGCAACTCTCTAAATATGTATAGTTTTCTATGGATGACTTATCGAACAATCTCAAATCTTTTACAGACTCCATCCTCCATGTACCTATTTACTTCGTGAATTGTGAAAGCTGTTGAAGTTATTATTTCAACTAACAATGGTAAATCAGGTATATGTTCAAGTTGAGAAATTTCTGAGAGGGAAAACCATGCTAATTCTCCCTCTTTATCTTCTTTTTTCATGGTGCCTTTTATGTTATCAACTCTAGCAATATGAAGTAAATGACTAAATGCTAACGAATCAGTGTCGTAGGTATGAATATGCACAAGTCCTTTAAACGAAATATTTCCTGTTAAACCTGTTTCTTCAAAGAGTTCATCATGGGCCGTCTGACTTAAAAATTGTGAAAATTCTATTTTTCCTCCCGGTAACCCCCACAGATCACGAAATGGTTCCTTTGTTCGTTTCATAAGCAATATCTTATCATTGTCCATCGCCCCAAGAATTACTACACTTAAAGGTTGTTTTGTCATCTCACCACTTGAACCATTCATATAGGTTACCAAACTCTTTCCTTTCAGTGTCAGCGAGTATGCACCTTCTACTTTTTGAATCAGATTTGACTCTTCTAAACTCTTAATATGGTATGCAAAAGAATTTGACCGAATGTTTTTGTCCCACAAGGCATTATATGTCATTTGTGGAGTATAGAGCAATTTTTGTAATATTTTTTGTTGAATTGAATTCATACATATGGGTATACGAGCTTTTTTATAAATACCTATGTCAAAATCATTTGAGTATAAAGATTAATTTGTTTTTTTCTCCACATATTTGTGAATACTAAATGGAATTACAAGTCCGAGAAGAAAGAATGGCAAGAATACAGTGAAAAAAAACTGAAGTGTAAACTCCTCAAAAATAAGACTGAGTGGTAAGAGTAAACTTCCAAGTATAATACCCATTAAGGTATAGAGCGTTTTATCGTGCGCAATATGTAACAAGAATGACACTATACGACTCACAATATACATACCTGCTATTGCTCCAATGATAAAAAAAAATAAGAGCCACAGGAGAGAAAATGGTGATATAAGTACTTCTAATACTTCGCTGTATTTACCAAGTATCAATAAAATATATGACCCTGAAATCCCCGGAAGAAATAATGCAAAAATCCCAAAAAAACCGCTGATAATATACATCCACCATGTTGATGGAGTTTGCGTTGGAATGGCAATTGCTAACAATACACCGATGCTACTTCCCAATATAAAATACAGCCGTGTTTTTTGTGATATTGGTTCAACATGTTTTTGAAAAAAGAATAAACTCAAGAATATGATGCCGACGAAAAAACTCAATGTCTGTGCAAGATATGAATCTAATAAATATGAAATTACATGCGCACCTATAAAAACTGCAAGCGCAATACCCAAAGCTAATGGTATAAAAAAGAACCAATCAATTTTTGCAAAATGAACTCGGGTTTTATGCCAGGCAGATGTTCTTCCGGTAAACAAAAATTTCAGTAAATAAAAGATCCATACAACATTCAAACTTTTTATCCCTAAGATAAGTCGTTCATAAATTCCTGTGATAAATGCGATTGTCCCACCAGAAATACCTGGTATGAGATCTGCAATACCCATTGCAATTCCACGAGTAAAAAAACCAATTTTTTGATTCATTCTGTACAAAATACATTACACGTCTTATAAATTTTCGTTTTTTATCTGAAAATGTATTAATTATGCACATCAAAAATTACTCAAGAACTTCTTTGAGTTTTTGTACAAAAGACTTTTTTGATTTGACGCTTCCACCAAATTCTTTATCAAGGGATTCAAGCAGTTCTCGTTGCTTTTTAGATAATTTTGTTGGCACATCAACAATAACCTTTACGTACTGATCGCCAGTTCCAAAACTTTGGAGACGAGGTATTCCTTTTCCCTTCATTTTAAACAATGTTCCACTCTGCGTACCGGCCGGTATTGTGAGTTTTGCAGAACCCGTTAGTGTTGGAACTGAGATTTCACTTCCCAATGTTGCTTGAGTATACGTTACTTTTACTGAGGCGATAATGTCGTTTTCATCACGTTCAAACACTTCATCTTGTTTGATACGAATCTCAATAAATAAATCACCATTCTGTCCAGATCGACCAGCCGATTCTCCTTCTCCTTGCATACGGAGTCTTTGACCGTCCATAATACCTGCAGGAATATCGACTTTGAGTTTTTTCGTTTTCTTAACACGACCTTCTCCATGACATGTACGACAAGGTTTTTTTATTTTAACACCACTCCCACCACAGGCAGGACAAGTACTTTGGGATTGAAAGACACCAAAAGGCGTTCGCTGTTGTTGTACTACGCGACCTGAACCATGACATACATCACACGTAACGGCATCTTCATCTTTTTCATACCCTCGACCATTACAAGTCTCACACGTATCGTACTTTGTCACAGAAATTTCTTTTTCTACACCAGTCGCTGCTTCTTTTAATGTGATTTCTAGTTCATATAATAA
Source organism: Candidatus Woesearchaeota archaeon (assembly GCA_047603085.1). Taxonomy (GTDB): domain Archaea; phylum Nanobdellota; class Nanobdellia; order Woesearchaeales; family DATGWN01; genus CAZUXP01. Next base: position 546 of record JBLKOV010000039.1, on the reverse strand, counting down.
ATCAGAACCCCGTTTGACACGATTTCTTGAACCGCCACCAAATGGATTCCCACCAAATACCGAATCAAAAATATCTTCAAAACCACTAAAATCACCGCCGCCAAATCCCTCAAATGGATTTCCACCACCAAAGCCAGCACCTTGCGCATCTGCAGTTCCAAATCTATCATATTGAGAACGTTTTTGATCATCTAACAAGACTTTTGCGGCCTCATTTACTTTTTTAAATTCAGCCTCAGACTCAGGATTATCTTTATTTAAGTCAGGATGATATTTTTTTGCAAGTTTTTTGTACGCTTTTTTTATCTCATCCTTAGATGCATTTTTTGATACACCCAGTGTTTCATAATAATCTTTCGCCATTTTCAGTCTGATTTATGTTCTCCTATTTAAAATTACAGCTTTTGTGCAGTAGATTCTTGTGCATCCACATGTTTATATTCAATAATGACATCAGTATGCTGCATTTTTGGTTGTTGAAAAAAAAGGGAAGAAAGATTAGTCTTTCTTCTCTTTTTGCTCATCTGTTTTTTCACCATCTTTTTT
>JBLKOV010000038.1:0-5026 GCA_047603085.1 Candidatus Woesearchaeota archaeon | reverse complement strand
AATATCAGAATGTCCTGATCCAACTGATCCAAAAGATCCGCTCACTATTATTGAAGAACTCTGTGCACAAAATCCGCAATCATATTTTCATACAAATCAATATTTTAATATAAAAAATTATGAAGCACATATGCAAACAGGAAAAGAAATTCTCAAAGAACTCTCCCATGTTGATTACATTGTTGCAAATCTAGGAACCTGTGGTACCGCAAAGGGGTTATCAACATATATTTCTCAACATCAACAACAAGGTGTTAAAACAATTGGTGCAATAACATCACAGGGAGGATATGTTCCTGGTGGTCGGAATCAAAATGAGTTATACGAAACTGGTTTTTTTGCAAAAAAAGAGTACCATGAAATTGTCGATGGTAGTCAAAAAGATGCCATAAAAGGAATGCGAGAATTGCATCAAAAAGTCGGAATTTTATGCGGACCAACAACTGGTTTAGTATACTCGTGTCTCAAAAAATATTTTACGCAAAACCCGCAAAAAAAACCTCAAAATGTCGTATTTGTAGCGTGTGATAGAATAGAACAATATCTTGAATATGTCAAAAAATATGCACCCGAGATTTTTCATCCTACACAAGAAAAAACGCAAAATGAAGAAGAGGTAGAGTATCAATATATACAACCTGACCAAATTACTGAATCAACCATGCTATTGCTTGATACGCGAACGCAATTTTCGTTTGCTTCAGGTCACATACCAAACTCAACAAATATTCCTGAACATCTTTTGTTACAGCTTATTGAGCAAGGAGAACCGTTTCCAAAAAATAAAAATATTGTACTTATTTGCCCAATTGGTATTGCAAGCAAGAAATTATTTGCACCTCTACAAAAAAAAGGATACAAAGTATATATTTTAGATGGTGGGCTTCAAAAGTGGCAGAAGAACGGGTTTAAGTTAGAAACATAAACATTATTTTTTCTTTTTGCGAGATTTTTTCTGAACAGTCGGTTGGACATCTTGTAATTTCATATATGCCACAACAAGCACAACAATTATTTGAATTAAAATCACAAATGGTCGTAATGTTGTTGAGATACTATCAAAGTTCGTAATTGACCCAAAAAATAGTGTGAATAATCCACCCAAGAGAATTCCAGATGAAATTGACATTCCCACACCTGTTTTTACAGGTATAAATAATGCAACTATCACAGCGAGTAATCCTGCTATGGAACTTGATATGAATCGAATGAAATCTTGCTGTGAACGCTGTTCTTGTAAGTTATCTTGACATTCTTGTAATTCAGGATTTTGATCAAAAGATTTGTTATAATCAAAATACTCCTCGCATACACTCCAATCTATTGGTTGTAAAAATGCATCGACAGTAGTAAACACAAAGAGTGTAAATAATATAGCCAATATAACTGCGATAATACCTTTTCGAAAATCCATGTAATACTGATAGGTTATCTACTATATATATCTTACGGTTTCATATTATTTTTCTCCCGTAACGATTGAGTGCTTCAGTAATATCATTTTTAGCATATCCTTGTTTTTCAAGTTCTTTTCGTAAATGATTTACGTCAAATCCATGCCTCGTATAATAGGAAATATACCTATGCAAAATTTCAACCGTGTGTTCAGAATAGTGTTTTGCATGTGCTTTTTTTTCATCAGCGATTTCTTTTGTGATTGGTTTAAAGACTTCTGGTTGATATGCTCGATAAATTTTGTATAATATAATACACAACGCACATAATAAAAATGAATGTAATCCTAATATACTATAGATAATAATAGATTCCGTATTTGCATATACTGTGCTCATTGACACAATACTAACTAAACCTATGACCCCTTTTTTCATACATTATTAGTGTTGTAAGAGTATATAAAGTTTTCTGGTTTTTATATCTTCAAAGAGAAAAAAAGTGGTACGCATGTACCACTCTCAATAATTACTTTTTCTTTTTTGCTTTTACGACAGTTGCCGTAATAGCTCCAGCTAATGCTGCAACACCTGCTGCGATTGCTGCCGCTTTCTTCGGATTACTTTTAATGTATGATTCTACACTTTTTTCAGCATCAGATAATTTTTTTTTCGCTCGCGCAAACTCAGCTTTTGCTTTTTTCTTTGCTGCTACAATTTTTTCTTTTGCTTTTGCAGAGCTAGATTGAACTTTCTTTGCAACTTTTTTTGTTGCTTTCTTTGCTGATTTCTTCACTGATTTTTTCGTTGCTTTTTTTGCAACTTTTTTCTTTACTGCTTTTTTTGCAGCTTTTTTCACTGTTTTTTTTGCCGGCATATTGCACCTCTACCTAAATTTTAGGTATTCTTCTTTTTAAATGTTGGGTTTATTAACCCTATTCATCGCGTCTTTTATACTTTTCAAGCTTATATTTCATCGCAGTTGCATATTGATACCAGGATGCTAAAAGAATGACAATAACTCCTGAAACAATGAACGACATTGCTGGTGTTAACTGTACGAATTCTCGTAAACTAAACATAAATCCTATGCTTAAAAAGACTAAACCAGTTACAATTAAGACTACTGCAATAAATTGCTGTAAAAAATGGTGTATGATATAATCCAGTTCTTTTTGCACTTTATCTGCAATCTGCTCCGTACTTGTTTTTACATGATTCACAATTCCGTTTTGGACAACATCTTTCACTGAATGAAAAATAGTGTTAATAAACGAATGAGATTCCTCTTTTTTTGCCATGTGTACTCACCTCTTAATACTATTCTGTACATTAACCTTTTTAAAGTTAGCTTTTTTCACAAATCACTAAATTTATAAATGAAACAGAAATCATCCATTATGATGGGCCCGTAGCTTAGCCTGGATAGAGTGTCTGGCTTCGGACCAGAAGGTCGGGGGTTCGAATCCTCCCGGGCTCATTTCTTTTGAGGAAAAAAATGAGGAAAGTTAAATTATTATTTCAAGAAGGGTATGTGCAAGCATTAAAGGTCTTGCAATCCAATATTACACCGCTTGGTTTTTCCGCATCAACAGAACGACATGTGAATTATTTTTCTGTATGGGCACGAGATCATTCTATTACGACATTAGCGGCATTATTAACTGATGATGAACAACTCATTCACGCCTCAAAAAAAGGTATTTTACTTTTACTCCAAAAACAAAATGAAACTGGGCAGGTTCCAAGTTATGTGGAAATAGAGAAAAAACAAACTGTCTATGGTGGTCTTGGTACAATTACCTCTATTGATTCTAATATGTGGGTTGTCATTGCAGCAGCACAGATCTATCAAAAAACCAAAGATAAACGATTTATCAGTGAAAGACAAATTGTACGATACAAAAAAATTTATCGATTATTACGGGGATGTGATGCGAATAATTGTGGTCTCATTGAAGTCCATCAGGCAAGTGATTGGGCAGATATTTTTAATCGATCATACCATGTACTCTATGATGAGTGCCTATACTATCTTGCGTTAGAATCAATTAGTTATCTGTATTCTGAGCATCTCAAAGTATATCCTGAATGTGAAAACAAAGAAAAAAAAATCAAACGAATTAGATGGATGACAAACCGATATAAAAAAATCCCTACTATCTTGAACAAGAATTTCTGGTTAACAAAGGATAATATCGCGCGTATCAAAGATCAATACATGATTTATTCAGAGCTACGAGGTGATTCGCCATTTTATCAATCTCACATTATTCCCTTTAAACTTGAATGGGAGAATAGGTTTGATTCATTTGCAAACCTCTTATGTATCTTAAGTGGTATTGCAACAAAAAAACGATCACATGCAATTATAGATTTTGTAAAAAATCACCAAGTCCATAAACCGTTCCCACTTAGAGCATTGTACCCACCTGTGACTGAACAGGATCTTGATTGGGAACCAATTTATTATCATAAAGAGCAAGTGAATCATTATCATAATGGCGGTATCTGGCCGATGATTGCAGGTTTTTGGATTGCAAGTTTAGTCAAACTGAACAAACAACAGTTTGCACTTCAAGAGTTTGAACAACTTGCACAAACACTCAAAAATCAAGGTTGGCTCTTTAATGAATATATGCATGGACAAACGAGTCATCCACTGGGTCGCGATAATCAGGCATGGTCTGCTGCCGGGTATGTCATGGCATATCATGCGTTATTTGAGAATCATATTCCGTTTACACTTGAGAAAAAATGAAATATACTATACGTATCATACTCATCATTTGTATTATACTGTACATAGGAGTGTTTTTGTTTCAGATTACAAAACCTTTACCTGACGGTATATCTATGCAAGGTCAAACTCATTATGTGAATGATTCACAGATTCAATTTTTTGCAGATAATACATTTATGCGAAATGGTGAACAAATTACAGAACAGGAAATTTTTCCACACATCTTTTCTCTCATAGCTAACTCAACGGGATTTGTCTTAGTTGATATGTTTTTATTCAATGCTGATTATGATGAAAATATTGTAGATAAGACAATTCCGATAACAGGTAATTTAACGCAGCATCTCATTGATCGGCAAACACAAAACGATAGTGATATTTTTGTCATTACAGACTATTTGAACACGCTGTATGGCTCATATGAAGATGTTCATTTTGAAGCGATGAGAAACGCACATATTCCTGTAGTGAAAACACGTCTTGATGTACTTCGTGATAGTAACCCTTTGTATAGTACCTTTTATCGATTAGTATTGCAACATCTCACGTTTCTTGAACATATTTCTCTCCCCCATCCACTAGGCGTGACTAATGAACAAACAACGCTTTCACATTTTTTTACACTTTTAAATTTTAAAGCAAATCATCGAAAAATTCTCGTCACACAAGAACATGGGACCTACCACACATTTATTACAAGTGCCAATCCTCACGAGGCAAGTAGTTTGCACTCAAATATTGGTTTTCATATACAAAATAGTATTGCACAAGATGTTTTAGAATCCGAACGTGCCATTCTCCAACTGAGTTCGACATATACTTTTGACATAGAACCTGTTCAACAAACAACTGGAAATATCGGTGTGACATTTTTAACAGAAAAAAAAAT
>JBLKOV010000037.1:0-5037 GCA_047603085.1 Candidatus Woesearchaeota archaeon | reverse complement strand
ACTGGGGAGTCATACTTGAGCTGTCAAATATTTTGTCGGGTTGAATCTCCACTTGCTGCTCTTCTAAAACAGGCGTTTCTTGTGTTGGAGGAATAATATTCTCAACCACCTCAGTCTCTTGCTCAATCTCCGTATTACTTGTGCACCCAATTAAGAAAAAAAGTATAGCTATACTTATTCCCATGTGGAATATCACGTTTTTGAATGTCGTTTGTTTCATATTCTATTGTTTTACAAGCTCATGTTTAAGTCTTGGCGTTAAGACATAAAATGTTTCATCATCTTCAATATGAGATTCAACTAATGCATCTTTTTTCTTTAATTCATTGAGAAGTTTTTGCGCAGTTGCTTTTGTGACATCCAGTTTTTCAGCTAAGAGAATAGCACTTAATGTTCCAAACTGATCAAACATATCAATTGCGTTTTTTAATCTTTTAATTCCTAACAATTTTTGGAAATTGCCTTTTTTGGTTAAAGCACTTTTTTCATAAACTGCCAATCCTGCTTCTTGTAAAATATTAAATACTATGGATTTATCGATGCGAAAAGATTCATCAGTTACTAACGGGTTCGGTTTAAAAGTACATATTTTGCGAAATACCACATCCGTGTACTCCAGTAATTGTCTCACTGAACCATCGGCACTTTTTGTTAAAAAATCTAAACCATCTTTAGTAAAAATATCTATATAATTTTTTGTGCCATTATCCAATCGTAATTGTAAAACAGCGATTAACTCTTCAACAGATAATCGTTTCATTTGCACAATTCGTTTTCCAAGTCTGTCAATAAATGAACCCGAAAAATTAGTTCCAAGTTGTGGTTCAATTTGACTCACAATTACTGATTGAATCATTCTGTCCCCATTTGGATAGACAAAATTCCATTTACTCTTAATTGATTCTGTTAATATTCTATTTGCTAGATGGGATTCATCCAGCAACACTACGATTTTTCGAGGTTTTTTAAACGTAATTAATTCAATAAATGATTTAGAATCTTTGATTGCATCATCTATATCATAATTTTTTTTAACGCCGTCTGCTGAAATAAAAATAAATCGATAATCTTTCACATCTTTACTTCTTGAGATCCGTTGCAACATACTTGTTTTTCCGCTTCCTGTAAAACCTGCAAGCAGACACATGTTTCCTTGTACAATATATTGCGTAATTTGTTCTTGAATATCATCAACACCGACAAGATTCGGATTACTCCGAGGATCTAAGGGATATCGTGAAAAACCTAATTCTTTAAACCATTGCATATATTTGTAAGAAAAATATGACTTTTTAAATGTTGGTATTTTTGTTTCATACTCCAAAATTCTACACCTCTAATACCATATATTTATAAATACCGATTTCTGCCCAAAAACTATGCTTGGTAATAGAATTGCAATCGTTGACAAAACCAAATGTGATCCTACTCGATGTGCGAAAGAATGTATGAAATTTGACCCTGTGAATCGTTCAGGTGGAGAAGGTTTTCACTTAGGAGAAGATGGAAAAGCGACAATAGCACAAGAAGTGACTACTGAAGCACATCAAATTTGTGCGAAGAAATGTCCATTTGAAGCTATTAAAATCGTGAGACTTCCACAAGAAGCAAGTGGTAAGCCAATACATCAATATGGAGAAAATGGATTTCGATTATATAATCTCCCTATCCCTATCTTTGGAAAAGTTGTCGGATTACTTGGGAGAAATGGTATAGGTAAAAGTACTGCTGTAAAAATTCTCAGCGGATTAGAACATGCAAATTTAGGCGAGCATACTCTCAAGGTAGATTCACCAACATATACGCATCTTATTGAACACTTTAAAGGATCAACTGCACAAAAATATTTTGAACAAATGAGGGATGGACAAATTACCGTTGCTTTTAAACCCCAGAGTATTAACGCAATCCCAAAACAATTTTCAGGTAAAGTAGAAGAACTCTTACACAAAATTACGCAAGACACAGACAAAATACAAAACGTATGTACAAGATTACAATTAGACAATTTTTTATCCCATGATATTCAAACACTTTCAGGAGGAGAATTACAACGAGTTGCTATTGCTGCAACTGTGCTCAAAAAAGCAAATGTCTATATTTTTGATGAGCCCTCGAGTTTTTTAGATATCAAACAACGTATTAATGTTGCAAAATTTATCCAAGAACTTGCTGATGAGAAAACGGCAGTTGTAGTTATTGAACATGACTTAATTCTGCTTGATTATATGGCTGACTTTATACATTTAATTTACGGTAATCAAGGTGCTTATGGTGTTATTAGTAAGGTGAAAACAACAAAAATTGGAATTAATATGTATCTTGAAGGATCCCTTCGTGATGAAAATATACAGTTTCGACAAAATAAAATATCTTTTCACCAAAGAGTGTTACGAGATGAAGGGGAACGATTACGTTTAACCCAATATCCGGCTATGCAAAAAAAACTTGGCGATTTTTCTTTAACAGTAAAAGAAGGAGATATCGAGAAACACACCGTTATAGGTATCTTAGGAGAGAATGGTATTGGAAAATCCACATTTGCAAAACTTATATCCGGTGTTGAAAAACCTGATAATACCGATAATACAACACAAGTTCCACTCGCATACAAACCACAGTATATCGATACTACTGATGATACACTCGTTCAAGTATACTTACAAAACGCAATTGATAATTACAATACGCGCCTTATAAAACCATTAAAACTTGAGTCATTATTCACTCAAGAACTGAGACAGCTTTCTGGAGGTCAGCTTCAGATTGTCAATATTGTCAAATGCCTGAGCGAAGATGTTGAACTCTATGTGATGGATGAACCAAGCGCATATTTAGATACCGAACAGCGATTAACCGTATCAAAAATTATCAAAGATTTCATGCTTGAAACAGGAAGAAGTGCATTAATCATAGATCACGATTTATTATTTATTGATTATTTGAGTCATAAAATCATTGTCTTTGATGGGGAACCTGCAAAACATGGTGCGGTAACCGGACCTTTTGATATTCAGACTGGTATGAATATGTTCTTAAAAGATTTAGATTTAACATTTAGACGTGATGAAGAATCACATAGACCCCGTGCAAATAAATTTGGTTCACAAATGGATCAAAAGCAACGTTCAGATAATACGTATTATTACATCTAGAGGAAAATAGAATGGCACTGCCATAAAAACGAGTGATTTATACATCATCAGGTCAAAACTTCTTTGAGAAATGTAACGAGTGCGTCGCAGGGGGATGTCCCTTACGGGGATGCAGCACTATAAAAAAGAGGTATATAAGTTTTGAAGATGTATAAGTCAATCAGAAATTTGTATGTGCAAATTAAACAAAAATTATTTAAATATCAAAAACCATAATATCAAGTATGGCAATTACAGCAAATTCAAAAAAGAATGTGTCAGTAGTTGTCGTTGCATAAATTTTGAGTTATACTCAAGATTCATGCAGTGTTTTCTTGAGTATAATTATAGGTAAAAAAATGAAGTATTTAGATACAGTTTTAGACGGTGTTTGTGACCCTGATACACGAACAGATATAGAACGAAGACGAGAAATGCTTAATGAAGATCAAAAATATCTTCCTCCAAGAACGTATGTTCTCGCATATGAAACTTCACGATTGTACGAACCACAACATGAATTTTTAGTCAATACGATGTATCATAATGATTAGGTGGTGATCGCGTATTCTTCTTCTCATCACTCAGTCTCAATCAAAATAAATGGTACCTTCATTTCCCATGATGACGTTCCGCCATGATTTGCTCGGTATACTGAGGCTTTTTTCTCGTTGACAGTGACATCTGCAAAACTATAATTTTCTTTTGCAATCAAGCAATAGTCGCCTATTCTTTCATGTAATCGTGGATGTGGTTTTTGTAAACCAAATACTTGTTGTTTTAGTAGTGTTGAACTCTTTACTACATCACAGGCATAATTATATTTTGTCATTTCGTGCAAAAACTGTTTTTCCATTCCTGCTCGAACATATGCAAATGCAGTTCTCGGTTCTCCTGTCAATGGTAATGTCAAACAATATGATAATTTCGTATCTTTTGATACATCTATCATTCGAGATTTTGGCGTATTAATCAAACCATGATCAGCAGTAATAATCAAAGTAGTATCTTTTAGTGAATGTACTAATTTTGAAATTTGTGCATCCATATGATGAAAATGTTCTTTGACTTTTGAACTTTGAATTCCGTGTTTATGACATAGTATATCAAACTCCGACCAATAGGCAAAAATGAACTTTTGTCTATTCGTGTCTTGCGTTGCCTCTTTGATTTTTTTCACCATATCGGGAAAAGAACCATGATGCCAAAACCTGTCTTTTTTCATCCGAAACTCATCTGCAATAATATCACGAGGATATATTGTCCACGTGCTAACTGGTAATGTTTGTGCAAATGTCCGGGATGGAAATAATTCTTCTCGATCAACAAATAAAGGAGAGCCAATCATAGATACGAATGGTAATGGGGTAATAACTCCTGCAAATTCTTTTGCATACATATACCAACCAGTTAAACCTGTTTGCTGACCAGGTACACCATATAAGTAGGTTGACATGGCAACAGTTGTTGTTGATGGAAATGTTGAAGTGACTGAGTCTTTTACATGAGTCTGAAGAAACGAACCTTTTCCGTATTTTTGTAGCCATTCAAATCCTAAACCATCAATGGCAACTAGTACTACATTTTTTTTCTGCGAGATATCAAACAATGATTTATATCTATGCGAGACTTCAAATTTATTTGCAATCGCAGAAACAATATTTACAATACTTTTTGTATAATCTGGATACATAGTGATATTATGGTTTTTTTTGTTTAAAAGACTTTGCGTATTTCATACGAACATTTTTAAGTCAAAACCGTTTTCCAAAGGTATGGAACAACGAATACTTGTCACAGAAATAGGTGATACATTTTTTATCAGAGATATTTCCAAAGATTATCATTTCACACAAGTATATATCAGAGCAGAAGATTTGACAAAAGATAGCGCTATAACGGC
>JBLKOV010000036.1:0-5344 GCA_047603085.1 Candidatus Woesearchaeota archaeon | reverse complement strand
TTTAATCCGACTATCTTGCAAATATTTCCTTTCTAAATTTTTTCATTTTTTTTAAATCTAAATCTTTTTTATGACCTTTTAAGGTACCTTTAAATGATTGAAGCGATTGAGTTTTTTTTCCATACTTAAATGTCAAAACTACATCAGAAAAACTCATCGTTTTCTTTTTTTGGGAAAGTAAAAAATCATACGCTTCTTTTTTTAAGGAAATATTTGTGCTAGTCATGTAGGTACTCATATAGGTACTCATATAAAAATATTTCTCTTTATGAGTATATTTCGGTTCAACGTCACCAACACCTTTTTAAAGAACTACTTTTTCTTATATACTATGGATTATGATACATTATTAGACAATGCATTTGAAAACATGCCAGAATCAGCAAAACATAGGGATAGATTTGTTATTCCAAAAGTAAGCGGGCATGTTGAAGGTTCAAAAACTGTAATCAAAAATATTTCTGAAATTGCAAAAAAACTCGAAAGAGACGAACAACATTTGATGAAATTTCTCTTAAGAGAATTAGCGACACCTGGTACATTTCAAGGTTCACGATTTGTATTTGGAAGTAAATTATCACCAGTATTGATTAATGAAAAAGTACAAAAATATGCTGATAACTTTGTGTTTTGTCCTGCATGTGGAAAACCCGACACGTATTTAGTAAAAGAAAAAGAAGGATCATTTATGATTTGTAAAGCATGTGGTGCAAAAAGCTCAGTTAGAGATTTTTAACGTTGTTTCTCTTAGTTTAATGTATTTCTGACTTAATAATTATTGGTCATCTTTATGATACATATCAAGGAATATTATTTCGTTTGATCTATATGCATAAGAAATCCGAAATGGTTTAACATATAGCTCTCGTGTTCCTTTTCTGTCATAGCGCATGGGTTTACCAATTTCAGGTTGTAAAATAATCTTTCTAATCTGTTTTTTCAGTTTTTCTTTTAACGCGATATCTTTAATCTTAGAAATACTTTTAAGAAATGTCTTTGCTTTTGATACTTTTAACATTTTTCAAGTTCACGTAAGAATTCATCACTTGAAGTTGTCTCGAATTTTCCTGCTTCATATTCTTTCCAAGCTTTTTCAGTTCGTTTGGCAAACTGTAAATCCTCTGCAAAATTCTTATGCAATTCTTTTGCACTCTTTATCATAATATGATTATCTTGTTCAATAAATATAATTTTATCTCCAACATCCATATTCTTTCTAAATTCTTTTGGAAGAACTATCTGTCCTTTTGAACTAATTGAAGTTATACCTATTTTCATATAGTAAGAAAAGTTTTACTTGTATATAAATATTTCTTTTTAGAAATTGAAATATTATAAAAATTTTACTCTATGTAAAATAATCTCCAAGTCCAGTTTGCGTTTCTTTTTCTTTTCCAAACACTCCATCAACACGAAGCTGTAAGACCTCTAATACTTGTCGAGTATATTCACTCACATTATATTTTTTAGATAGTTTTGTTGAAAGTTCTAAATACTTAATAACAGAACCTTTACTAATCGTAAAAATTATTTTTGGTGAACCACAGTTTTCACAGCGTCCTCGTAAAGGTGGTCTTCGATATTTAGTATTACAAGAAACACAACGAAACTCTTGTGTAGAAAATTTCCGCAAATTACCCATCGTATCACGTAAAAAATGCTTGTTTATATCTCTCTGTGCAACATCGTGTTCATCAACCGCTGCAATTTTTTCTGCTAACGCCATTTGACCATCAACTTTTTCTTTCATAGATGGAAGCAATTTATACGCAGAACATAAAACACCATCATTAAAATTAGAAGTATCATGAGTAAACCCTATTCCCTCAAATTGTTTTTCTGTCCCAAGATAATCACTAAATAATGGAATTTTTACATCCCATGGTTTTTTATATTGTTCACACGCTTCATAAAAAGCTAAAGGGTATTTCCAAGCAGTATCTAAATTAAATACCATATCATCAACTTCAGCAGGGTTAATCAGACTTGTTAATACAAGCGGAGCATCCATAGTTCCACCCCTATGTTGAGGTAAATATTTTGTTGAAAAATTTAAAAAACCATCAAGTAATAAGAAAAAGCATGATTCATCACCATCGCAGTCCCTCCTCATCGCTGCATGCATTAAAGGGTGGCAAAATAATCCTTGGGATTTAGTAAATCCTATAATACGCGCCACACTTGCTGCAGATGTATGAGGTGCTAGTCCAAATACAAGTAAACCAGCGAGATCTTTTTTTGTCTGAATTTTATAATATGGTTCAAATCCATATAATTGGTATAATAAATCATCTATATAATTACACACTCTAAATAAAATTTCATCAGCAGGCTCGAATGGAGATTCAGTGCAACAAGGAATAACAATATCTTGCGGGAATAATTCAAGAATTTGATCATCCTTTTCTAATTCTACCCCGTGAATATCTTTTGTATACCCTAATGCTCGTAATCTCTCAACTGATGTTCCAACTTCTTTTGGTTTAAAATGAGTTATTGGTACTTCACTCGCATCATATCGAATAGTTCCATCTTTGTTTGCATGAACTTCATATTTTTCACGTAATCGAGCTTTCAAATTATGTTCTGTTACAACTTCTGTTTTGACATCTTTAGGGTTTTGTGGATTAACAATACGTATTTGTTGGGGAGGAACATGATATGGTTGTCCTGCTATTTTTCGCATTTTAGCTTTTTCAGGTCTTCCCATTCGTGAACCAATAAATACACCAGCTTTATCTCGTAATGGAAGTGAGAATGTTTTTAGAAAAGAAAAGACATCTTTTTTACTTGACTGAAAATCAATACGTATTTTTTCAAATACCAAAAACGAATCTTGGATACCAAATAGAGATTGAAAAATATATGAATCATTTTGATGTAATATGATGAACTCATTTGAAACTGTTTTATGTAAGACACCTAATTTATATAGGACTTCAACGAAATCTTTAGTATATGGAAATACTATTTCATTTTGATCTTCTGACTTGTAATATCCTTTTTTAGCATGTTCTAAAAACAGAACGAAATCATCCTGTGTTAACACTTTCCAAAAATGCGTATGAGCCGGGTGAAGGGGTACACCAGTAACTTCTGAAATTTTTACTGCTGACTGTGGGCTAACTTTTGTTATAAGCGGTTGTGAAAATAATTTTTCAATATTTTGTATAGGTATATTTGTCTGTGAAGAAAGTTCTGTGTGAAAATTCTCACCAAATTTTTCTTTTGCGTATTTTTCTAGCTCTAAAATCCACCATTCTTCACAATACCCTGGTCTGAGTAATGTATGTGCGCGATCAAAAAAATCACCGAAATTTACTAATACATCACCTAAATATAATATTTTTTTTACTTGTGGATGTAATCTTTTAGCATCCTGAACAGAATTAATGCGTACTACAGAACCATCATGTAATAAACAAATAGGTCCTTCGATTTGATCGCATGTTGTATATGCAGCAGCTTTTCCTGGCCTTTCTACTTTTAGTTGTGTACCAATTGCAATAAAATTATCCATGATATACATAGACGCCGGATGAATAGATTGTGCAGAAAAACCACTCGTTCTACTTCGTCCATATCGTAATCGTAATCCACCAGGTCGTAAAGGATGTGAAATAACGGGTCTTCCCCCAACTAAATCAGCAATATATGTATAATTGGGATACACATTTTGTGCTTCTAACGATTTTTCTTCTTTTTCTTCTACTTTTTTTGAATCACCTGATTTTGATGTTGCTGATTTTTGAATAGCTAAAAATTGTTCTAAAAAACCCCAATCTTGCATACCCATATCATCTTTCCATTTTGCAATTTGTTTCCATAATTTTTTTGCTTTTAGAGGAAGACAAGATGAATGGATTAAACAAAAACCACTTCGTATTCTATTTGCTTTTACGCGAGGTAAATCTTTATGGTTTGACACTTCAAACTTTTCAGAAGGATCACCATCGATTTCAATAGGACAATTTTTACACATAAATAGAGATTCATCTTTTGACGGAACATATTGAAGATTTGTTACACGATCATGATAATCCATAATTTCCGTATAACAACGTTCTTGTTCTTTTTCATCAGGATCATATTTTGCATACCCTAAATGTTTTCGGACATAATCTGCAATTATGACTGAAGTTGCTGCTGCAGTTCCACCTGCGTTTCGTACTGGACCTGCAAAATGCATAGCAAAATATTCTTTTTGTGTATCCTTTCGTTTTTTTAACTCGATTTTTGTAAAACCCTCAAGTGGGGATGATACAACACCAACAGTTACATATGCAAAACCAACACGAATACCTATTTCAATTGCTTCTAAAGAATTTGCAAATTTTACAAATTTATTCTGAGCTATTTCTAAAGCAATCTGCATTGCAACACGCCAATCTAAAGAACCATATTCTTTTTCTAATTCAATTATGCGATCAACAACATCTGATTCAACAATTTGCGGACAAACAACAGAAATTAACCCAACTACTCTCTCCGCAAGATTTTTAGCTATTTGAATATCAACAGTATTTGTTGGATCAAAACCTTGTTTTCGACATTTTTTAGCAAGTTCATATTCAATATTTACAGTATTTTGTAAAGAATCAAAATATGCTTGAATTGTTGAACTTGCCTTCATGAGGTAATAGAAAATAGAGACCTATTTAAAGTTACGGATTTTCAAGTATATAGCTTTGCATACCACTATTATATCAGATAGATATTATTCTGATATTCTCCCACAGACACCTTCATTTCTCATGGAGATTTTATTTTTTGGTAAAAAAATATGTTTCATACCACCATATTATATAGTAAAATAAAAATTACATATTCTTTTATATATATTCTTTCAATATTGAAATATATTATATATTACATATTATATATTATTAGCAATTAGAAAAACTATATTCAAAATTATGTTATCAAAAGAATATATTGTGAAAATTCAAATACCTCAAATAAATCTAAAAATAATGGTATTTTAAACTTTATTTATAAAAATCAAATTGTATATTTTCTTCTTTTTTCACAAAAGTATATTATGACAGAGAATATTTTTTTCGTTTCTTAACTTTTTTCCATAAGAAATCAAGGGGTCGGTCAGTATATATAAGGTAATACAAACACTAAAATTTTATAAAGATAGAAATTCTCCATAAGAAACAAAGGTGACATATGAAAGGATCGAAATTAAATTCATTTTTTGAAAAATATCTGGAAAAAGATATGTTGTTTACAAATAAAAAAGTCTTTAGTTTGAGTTATACTCCTGATACTATTGAATACAGGGATGAACAAATTGATATGATGGCTAATATTTTAGCTCCAGCTCTTCGATTAGATA
>JBLKOV010000035.1:0-5351 GCA_047603085.1 Candidatus Woesearchaeota archaeon | reverse complement strand
TTAGATTTAAAAAAAATGAAAAAATTTAGAGAGGATATATTTGCGTGATAGTCGGATTAGATTCAAACATAATAATTGATTTTTTAGAAGGAAACTTAGATTTAGATTTTTCGAATGAATATGTTGTTACACAAATTACCTATTTAGAATGTCTGCAAGGAATTAACCCTACACATCATAAAATTTCGAAAGTGTACGCGAATTTTTTTGATAATATTCAAATTCTCCCATTAACCAATAATGCAATTCGATTATCAACGAAATTGTTTTGGGACTTACGCAAAAAGGGAACTGAAATTCCTCTTTCTGATTGCCTCATTTCTCAAATATTATTGGAAAATGGAGTTTTTAAATTACTTACACAGGATACGAAGCATTTTAAGAGAATACCTGGGTTGAAAGTTTGTGATTTCAAATAAACACTATCAACTTACCAATATTTTGTAATTTCATTTGAAATAGATGCGATAGTTTTTATTTTCTTTTGAAATAATTGTATATCGTTGGTATGCAATTGCGTTCCTTTTCCAAAATTTGTGTGTAAATAATTTAATATATACCCATCTCCTGCAATTAAAAGAGCATCTGGCGTAACAATACACATAGGATACCACGTAGATTTAGATAATGAAATAAGTTCTTCTTGCACTTTTGGTGTGAGAGAAGCCATTATGTTTACTTCTTGTTCACTATTTACATTTTTATATGAAATGTCAAACTTTTTGTTAAATTCTACGGATTCAGTTTTTACATTTCCTTTTGTATAACCACTCATAACTGTAATTCCTTTTAATTTTGGGTATAGTGAAAATCTTACTGGTAATTTTTTTGTAAATCGCAGTATAAAAAAATGTTTTGTGTAGTGTTGAGTATTATTATCTGTTTTTTGTTCTGTGTACTGAAAAATGCCGCTGACAAAGTCAATTTTTTTACCATTGATTTCTTCTTGACCCCAAAAGACGTCTTCAATTTTTCGACGAGAAAACCCACGCGAAAAGAGTTCTGGAAATGCTGCAGCATACGATTCTAAGAATTCTTTATTGGTACGTGGAATATAACTATATCTATTTTCAACCGCTATATTTAATTTGATGATTTTTTTTGTTAAGTTACTCATTTTAGTACTATACGTACCTACAATTATTGCAAAAACAATAAATGAAAAAAAGAATGTGAGAAAAGAAAAGCCTAAAAATGTTTGTAATGTGAGAAATGTTAAAGAAGAAAAAAAGAGTCCTGATATCCAAAAAATATATTGCTTTATAATGACGTGCTTAGGATTGTCTTTTATGAATAAATATTTTGCATAATTAACTTTATTCTCACGAACAAATTCCTCAAGAGTAGGTCTTTTTCCAACAGGATCCCAAAAATCCGTATTTGTCATAACGCTAGATAATTCTATTGCAGACTGATCGAGATATGGTTTGTAGTTGAGTTTTAATATATTTTTCATGTTAATTTTTTACCTTATACGTTACTTCAACACCTTTAAGTATCCGGGTTTAATCTCAAAAATTTCTCCGTGGAGTAATAACGAATTCACTCGTTCTTTCACATCATCAGCAGATAATTTGACTTTTTGTGGAATTTCTTCTATAAACGCACCATCGCCCGTATCTAACTCATCAACCGCTTGTATGATTTGCACATTTGGTCCAGGATTTTTTGGTTCATCTTCAATAGTTTCTTGTTCTTGTGATTCTTCTTTTACAGAAGATGTTTGAGGTTTTTCTTCGGGTACATCTTCTACTACGTTAGGAGCAGATTCTTGTACTGTTTCTTGTGTAGGAGTTTTTTGTTTGAGTAATTCAAATTCTTTTTGTCTATAAGATATCCATTTTTTCTCAATTGGACGAATTATTTCAGGAATAATATAGACATCTTCCATGTACTTTCGTGGCTTACCAATTAATAAAATGGGTGTGCCAACGTCAATTTCTTCAAATAACTCAACTGTGTCAAAAGCTCGAACTTCAACTTTTTCTGTTCCATCATCTATCACAAATGTTGTTTGCTCTTCTATTTTTGCAAGTGGTTTTTGTGTTTCAATCACAATACCTATTACATTTATCCGTGATACTTCGCCAAAAGATGTTTGAAATACATTTGGTTCCCACCCTTCCCGTTCAACATATTGACTTTTTTTCAGTTCAGAAAGAGGTACTATTTTTGCTATTTGTCTTTTTAATTCTGCCATTTTATACAATCCTACTTATATGTCCTCTTTTTGGTTTGTAAATATCACCACTTAATGTTAATTTTTCTATTGCTTCTTCGACTTTTTCTTCACTCATTCCTTTTTGTGCTGCCAAGTCTATGATTTTTTCGATAGGAATCATTTTTCCTTCGCGTTCTTCTAATTCTTTAATAATTTCTCTAATATTAATAACTTTTGTTCGCTCACTTGTCGTAAAACCTGTTTGAATTCTATCAATATCGACTCTTCCCGTATCTGGGTCAACACCTATTTGGGATAAACAATAATCAAGTAATTCAATTGCTCGTTTCGCATCTTTTTTTGTGGCTTTTTGTGATAGACGCATTTTCGCATTTGCTTCTGTCATTCGAACAAGTGCTTCTAACTGCCGAGCGGATAATGAGATTGCGCTCATACTTTCTTCTCCTTTATTCATATTTCGCATTTTCACGTAATATGTTTTTAATTCGTCTAAAGCTCCATCAGTTAATTCTGGTTTACAATTTTGTCGCGTGTATACAATAAATTTTCTGAGCAGTTCTGTTTCAATTTCAGGTGAGTCAGAGTCTCCTTTTTGATGCATTCCTAATACAAAACTAGCTAATTTTTCATCACCTTCTTCATTAGGTATATCACGCATAGGAAAGATTAAATCAAATCTATTAATGAGTGCGGGTGGTAAATTAATTTGTTTTGCAATACTATCAAATGGATCAAATCGTCCCATTTTTGGGTTTGCTGCTGCAAGAACGGTGGTTTCACACATGAGCGTTGCTTGAACATTTGCTTTTGAGACACTCACACTTTGTTGTTCAAGTGCTTCATGCATGGCAGAACGATCTTCATGCGTCATTTTATCCAACTCATCGATACAACAAATGCCCCTATTTGCTAAAACAAGAGCTCCAGCTTCTAAGGCCCAACCGCCCATAAAGTCGTCTTTTACAACAGATGCAGTTAATCCTGCGCCACTTGCTCCTTTACCAGAGACATATCGAGCTTTTGGTGCAAATACACTTGCTCGTTTTAAGAGTTGAGATTTTCCACACCCTGGATCGCCGATTAAGAGAATATGCATATCTCCCCTATTTTTCACACCATCCCCTCGTTTTTTTTGTACTCCACCTAAAAATTGCATGAGTATGGCTTCCTTAATCAAATCATGCCCATAAATACCTGGTGCACATGCGCGAACAAGTTTTGTGACGATATTTGGATCTTTTGCTAATGTCAGAATTTCTTTTTCTTCTTTTGTGGTAATCCGAATATCTAAATAATCATTACTGAGCGATTCAACTGAGTTTGCATGGAATAAGTAATCAGAACTTGTGAGCTTTGCTCCATCCCGTCCAATTTTTTCAACTTCTGTTAGAACACCAACTACACGAATATTTGTTCCAGGATTTGTTTTTTTATCAGTAATTGGACTTACCAAATCGTGCTGTAAAAAGAGTTTCAATCGTTTTGGCTGTTCACCGCCTTCTAAATCACTCGAAATTTCTTCTAATACGATTCCTTGTGTATCAACAAGTTCTTTTGATAAAAGTCGAAATTTTCCTTTATATCCACAACTCCCACATCGTGAGGGTGAACGAAGTTTATCTTCATTTTGGGATACATCCATCACGTTACCACAGGATGGACATTCGAATCTTGCCGAAACAGTTTTTGGACGAACATCTGATTTTTGTCTTACTGTTCCTTCTAAATAGATGAGTTTATTGAGATGTTTGCTTCGAAGATTTCGTATAAGTACTTGTTCTTTTTTAGGAAGTCCAATAAATCTAATATGGAACGTTTTACTTTCAAATGGGGTTTCTGTATCAATGGTTAAATCAAAAGATTCTAAAGACTGTTGAAAATTTTTTGTGACTTCTTCTGGTTCATCTAAAAGTATTGTTGCAAGATCTGGGCTAAATTTTGAGAGTTTTTGAAAATCAATAAGCAAGTGCTTATTTCCTTGCGTTACTGCATCAAGAAGTTTTGGATAATAGTGTTGTTCTAAAAAGTGTTTACAGATTTCTATTCGTTGTGCAGTTTCCATGGTGTAAAAGAAAAGATAGCATGATAACTATCTTTTGAGTTTATGCTTTTTTTATTTTAATTCCCAATGTTGTTAATCGTTCGACAAGCATTTCAACAGCCGCAAAGACTTCTTCTTCACTTCGAGTACCTGTACAAACAATTTCTCCATTAGAGAATAATAAGAATGTTGCTTTTGCTTCCATTAATTTATACACAAGACCTGGAAATTGTTCGGGTTCGTATTCTGTGTTTTCAAGTTTCATAGCTAAATTGTTTAAATTTAGCTCCATATTAATTTTTCCTGAAGCTACGACATTTTGTATTTTAATCTGAGGCTTAATTGTAATTTTAATATTAATTTTCTGTAAGTCCTTTATTATTTGTTGAATACTTTCTTCAACTTTTTGAAGTGTTCTTGCACCAGTGCAGACTACTTTTCCACTTGAAAAAATCAATGCGCTTGTTTTTGGATCTTTAATTCGAAGCACGAGTCCTGGAAATTGCTCGGGATTGTATTCTGTGTTTGGAAGCGTTGCTGCCATTTTTTCTAAAGGAACATCGTGTTCGAGTGATGTGGAAACTACAATATTCACAATGTTTAGTCGTTCGTATGATTTTTTTTTTTCTGCCATAGTTCTTACCTGTGGGTTTTCCTTTAAAAAGGATTAACTCTCTCATTTATAAATGCTTTTATTATTTTCTTGAAAAAACGCTTTATTTGTGAAAACGGACACCCCTTCATTTCCGGTGGAAAACTCAGAAAATTCGTGTAATTTTGGTTTTTTTTGGAGAACGTTTTCGACCTCTATTTCTTATGGAACCCTATGTTTTTTAAATTTGAGAAAAACTGTCTTTCTATGAAAATGTATGTTGGATACGTGGCGGCTTTTTTCTTATGTGTATTTGTTCCGTTTTTTAGTGCACTTCTTATAGCTATACCCCTGTTTTATCCGGAAACGCGAACATATATTCTCTTTTTTTTCTTTCTAGAGGTACTGCCAATTTCTTTAACACAAAGAGAACTTTTACATATGTATGATGTACGAATATTTATTCTTCTGTGTTTTCTTGTTACCATTGTGAGTTTATTTGTATTTAGTCGTTTGTCAATTGCTGAGAGAATAAA
>JBLKOV010000034.1:0-5426 GCA_047603085.1 Candidatus Woesearchaeota archaeon | reverse complement strand
ATTGCTTATCAACGATTAGAAGAGGCACAAAAAACATCCGGATCAGTTCTTATATGTTTTCACGATCGTACGCGCGCCATACTTGGATTATTTACAAAGCAGGGATTTTTGCAACTGCAAGAACAAGAGTTATCAACTGAGAAAAAAACATCCTTTGACCAAGTCCAGTCGACAAAAGACACGATTGTTGAGAGTATTTCACACTATATGAAATCATATCAGCCACAATTACTCATTATTGCAGCGCCAGATTTTTTCCGTACGCGCGTATTACAATTACTTCCTGAAGAACTCAAAAAACGAGCCAAATTTATTCCAATATCTGATGTGTCTCTGACAAGTATGGATGAATTGCTACAACAACCAGCATTTCACCAATTACAGGAAGTAAAATATATTACACAACAACAAGAAATACTGCAACAAGTTTTGCAAGAAATTTCACACGATGGAAAAGCCACATATGGATTTGAACAAGTACAAGAAGCTGCAAATCTCGGAGCGGTTGATACATGTTTGGTGTCCCATGCGTTTTTATTAGAATCAAAGGAAAAAGATCAATTTGATGAAATAAAAGATGTGTTATCACTCATTGAAAAACAGGGTGGAACCGTTCATATTGTTGATGAAGAAAATCCTTTGCATAAAACATTATACGGCATAACAGGGATTTGTGCATTACTTCGGTTTGTTCTTTAAGATTATGGCATTGGATCCGGGTAAGATGTCCATTCGAGGAATTGGACATCGGTTGCGCCTTGCCAGTCCCGAGTCGATGTATCCGTCCACCCTCCAAAACCCGAACCCAACGACGGATCAATATATACTCGTTGGAGATTCGTGTTTGCAAATAAATTACTCGCTAAATCAAAATACATTTGACCAACCTCTGTATAAAGTCTTTCTAAATTAGCATTATTAGCAAATGCGTTTGATAATATAGTTTGTGTATTTCCTGGTATTCTTATCGTAGATAAATTATTTGTTTCAAATGCATACAAGCCTATGAAACTGAGACTACTAGGTAATTCAATCTCAAGTATATTATTGTTTTGAAATGCAAAATCTCTAATGTGAGTCAATCCTGGTGGTAAGATTACCGTTTCAATATTGTTATTTCTGAATACATCTGAACGTACTTCATTTAAATTTGAAGGAAGCGTAATTTCTGTTAGTTCATTATTGCGAAACGCTTGATTACCAATGTAGGTAACTGAATCAGGAAATGTAACTGAAATCAAATCATTATTTTGAAATGCACTCATACCTATTTCAGCTACATTTTGCGGAATATCAATGGAAATTAAATTGTTATTTTGAAACGCATTTCTTTCAATGATTTCTAAATTATATGAAAAAGTGATTGATTCTATCTGATTATTTGCAAAAGCACCGATTCCGACAGTTTGGACACTATCAGGTATTGTTATCTCAGTCAAACTATTACTACTAAAAGCACTTGAAGGAATCGTATTTATATTTTCTGGCAAAGTTAATGATGATATTTGGTTACTTCCAAATGCGCTCTGTCCAATACTCGTAACAGAATCAGGAATATGGATTGACTCAATACCTCTATTCCTAAAAACACCTTGTTGAATCGGAGATTCAAAATAAGAGTCAGCAATACTTGTTACCGCAGTCCCTATTATAACGCTTTGTAAATTTTCCTCGGGTACATGTTCAGGGGATAATTCTCCAACTATTAAGACACTCGTATTTGATCCATCTTGAAATACAAATGTAGTAAATTCATCAGTTATCTCGATAATTTCATCTAATCTCGATGCATTTTCATCAAAACCAGGTGTTGTAAACGTCGTATCTAACCGAGGGTCTACATACAAAAATGAAAAATCAGAACCAGCATAAAAATTACCTCGACAAAAAATTTGGACCGAAGTAGCAGGACGTAAAGACGCAGGAAGTTCAGAGCTATTCTGAATAGTACAGCTGACACCATTTATTTGAATCTCCTGAATTATTGTTGGTCTATCCCTATTATTTTGAACAATCAACCCTACTCCAGAATCATTAAAAGCAGTCTCCCTTATACCAATCTCGGCAGTTTGCAAACCCAAATTCTGCGAACGTTCGCTCCCACTAAAATCACCAAAACCTCCAAAAAAACTCAAAAGTATGACGACAATAACAATAATTACGCCAAATAATGTCAGATATTCTGTTGATGTTTGACTCTTCATACTAAGTCAATACGAATTCACTAACTTATAAACATTTGTTTTCAAACAAAAAAAGCCTGAAATTAAATTTCAGGGAAATCTGGTACCGTATACGTTTGTATAGGTACATACTGTGAAGTAAAATCTACATCATAATGTAATAGTATAGGCGTATATATACCCCAATTCATGGGTGAATACATTGTTGATAGTCCTATTTGACTTAAAGGTTTATACACCCAATCTTGATTGTAACTATCCCATTTAAACGCACTATCATTAACCACATCATTGAGACCAACATCTAATTGACCATGTCTTGTATAGCTACTAGATAAAAACGGAAACTCAATAAAGAAATTCCATCCTGCAATAAAAGACTGAGGAGTATACTTTATATTTTCATACACAGCTCTGCTATCATATCTCCGAGACACTTGAACAGTTTGCGAAACATAGACCCAATATACAATGTATTGATTTTGCAATTGAAGCTCAGACATATAATCGCTCCCCTCATCCGTAAATAAATCAATATATGTTTGGGATGAGGTATCATACATATAGCCTGCACGAATATGTTGTGCAACGTCGTTTTGAAATTGTACACCCATTCCAGGCCCCTCTGTTATCAGATTCCAACCTTTGTGTAGTGTGTGTGAACCGCCAAAACTATACCAAGGATTTTGTTCGGAGGGTATTTGAGATATTCGACTTTCATACTCATCAATAACTTCGATATATTCATTTAGTGTATTTGCTTGAGTTATTAATTCATGTATATTAGTAAGAGATAAAACATCATCTGACCGAATATTTTGCAATCGCAATTCAAGTTCTCTAAAAAAATCTTCGGTAGTGTGTGATAAATCATAAGGTTTGTGTAAAAACACAGAGTTATTTCGAATTAGAACTAAAATTTTTTCTCGTACGTCATCATTGGTTAGTTCTGATACATGACGAGTAAAATCGTATATATTAAAGAAATAATATGATCTTCCTGGATTGAACTCTCTGAGTATTCTCTGAGTATTATCAGATATATCTTCTGCTTCAGAAGTATCATACACAAAAAGAGCTGATTTTTCAAACGCTTCGAAAAAAAGATCATCATTAATTCGATTATCTAGACTTTTCAAATGCTCTAGTAAATTTACATGGTTATGTCTAAATCCATAAACAAGTTCTTGAGAAACTAAAGGAACTTTTTCTTCCTGCAGAATTTCTCTTAGTTCTACCTTGTACGGAGGTATATAATACTCATAATCATTTGAGAAAGTCCCGTACTGTAAAACTATTAATTTACCATTTTGTTGCACAAATATAATAAGAGCTGTTGAACTTACATTTGGTCTCTCTTCTGGATACGAATAAATTTTATCATACTCAAAACTTATATTTTTCTGTTCTTTTAAAATTTCTTGGACATTTGGTAGAATACTTTCATAACTCTGATTATCTAAGTTAATAAATAAAGCATTAGAAGGTAAAACTCGCTCTAGTTGAGATGCATGAAAAAATAATTTAAATTCAATAGTTTTTCCAAAATACAAATCGCGGTATATACGTTCAACACTTATGTATATATAATCATTCAAAGAAAAACGTTCTCTAAAAGGTACCACTAATTCATTTCGATCTAACTCCATTACAAAAGTTGATTGTCGTGAATCGTCAGTTAAAATAATATCTTTTAATGTTAAAATATATTCTTCTTCTTCAAAAAGAACAGTAAAATTTTCATATTTATTTGTGCGATAAAACTGCCCATGTCCACTCACATGCGAAACAAAAACTTCAACTCTTTCATCATATTCGCGATTTACAGAAAATACATGATTGTGAATGAATGTTCTTCCCCTTGAACTTAAACTAATAGTTTTATTATCTAAAGCAAATAAAAATCTAGAGTCATTTTTCCCAATATACGTTAGATCAAATACTGGTTGATTATTACGATAAAATGTTATTTGATCATCAGGTCGAAATTCAAGTTTATAAAATGAATCAATCGAATGCAAATCACCCGCAATAGGTATTTGTAAATACTCTGTTTGCTCCAGTGTTTCATTACCAAAAGTCGGTAAAAGTAATGTCATCAGTGCGAGAAATCCCATAATATATAGTTTCGTTTTCATTTTGAGGCTCATTGAGTAGTAGGTGTTGGTGGATTCTGTACTTGACTTCCACCGCTTTGATTTTGAAAAAAGTCAGAAAAAGTCATTTCTTGCGTTGATTCATCATCATCCGTATCCGTATCTATTTTTGGAGTATCATTTTCTTCTTCAATTCTAGGTTCTCTGTCTTCTCTTCGCGGACTATCGCGGATTATGATTGGTTCACGTGATCGATCATTTTGCTCCTGTACATCATACAGAGATTCATTCACTCTGTTTGATTCATTTGGTACATCATCCTGTGTTTCCGATATTTGTGCCGTTTCAAGCACAACATCCTCTTGTTCAGAAATGGTTGATTGCCGAGGAGTATCAACAACAATAGTATCTTCAGTAACTAAAAAATATACGAGAACAGAAGAAACTCCAATAAGTAAAATACTTACGATGATGAGTAATTTTTCAATCATACAAGTAATTAAAAAAGTATTATATATAAATGTTTTGTTTCGTTGCTACTATTTAGTGTCAAAATAGATGGTTTCTACGCGCTCAACCACATATTCACGCCCTACCAAATCTTTCACAAAGTCAAGCACATACACAAATGATCTTTTTTCCTTTGCATAGAGTATACCATTATCCTCATAGGTTTGAGAATGTACAGCTTGAAATGATTTTACACGTTCAGTTAAGTGTGATGGTGGACCTTTAAGAATTACATCTGATGAAAGAATCTCTGATGAAACATCAAGTAATATAATTGCATCATTCTTCCCATCCCACTCCCATGTTGAATCATATAACACAAAGTCTGATTTACGTAATTGAAAAATAAGATATTCATAGACTTTTTTTATTTTTGCTCCAACAACATCTTTTTTTCCCTGTAGCGGTTTGATTTTTAAAGAAATTACAGTACCCTGTGGTTGAGAAATAGTCAAAGGTTGTTTTGTAAAAAATTTTGTTGAAGGATTTGCTAAGAATTTTGCTGCAGCTTGTTGAAAACATTCAAGTTTTTCTTTTGTAAGTGCAGCCGCTGCATTTCGATCAGGTAAAATTGGATCAATAATAATGAGAGAATCTAAGTGAGTCTTCGCATCATTTAACTGTGGCTCTTTTCCTC
>JBLKOV010000033.1:0-5599 GCA_047603085.1 Candidatus Woesearchaeota archaeon | reverse complement strand
AGATGATAAGCATAAAATTGTATTTCGTATACCGCCACAGAAATGCGATGATGATTTTAATTCAGTGAATATACACTATAATGTGTGCGAAGAAGGAGGATTAACATTCAGTCAGATATACAAAAATGGTCAGCTTGAGCGAAATAGTTTAAGCTTTGGAACAAAATTGCATTCTTCAAATCAATTTTCATACCCTCACGAATTAGCTCAAAAACACATCATGCCAGACCGTGCTGCTGTACACTGGGATGCAGTCTGTTGTGCACTCGCTGAATATGCACAGAATGAGAATCGTGCAAAACGAGTTATGAGAGATTCCATTAGTTCTCAACTTGAAGCTCATCGACAAATGGTTTCATATGACGGTGCAGAAATGCCAGCGCTACAAAAAGTTAGTACATATCCAACAAACAGTGATACAAAAAGACGTTTCTCTCAAGCTTTTATACCAGGTAGTAGAGATTTCAACGCTTATGCGCAATATTTCATTGGGGATGGAAGTGAGATTGAAAAACAAGTCTCAAAACAACCAAATCTTTAAATAATACAACTGTTTTATCCAGACTATGGCAACTGAACACATTACTCGTGATATGACTGTAGGAGATATCGTTGAAAAATACCCTCAAGTTGCTGAAATTTTTATGGAGTACGGATTACATTGCGTAGGATGTCATGTGGCTGCATGGGAAACAATTGAAGAAGGTGCTCGCGGGCACGGTATGGATGAAGAAGAAATTGAGTTAATGATTCAGGATGCCAACGAACTCGTTGAATCAACATACCAAAAAGATGCTGAAAAAAAACCAGATACAGTCTTTGTGACACAAGCAGCTGTTCAGCGAGTAAAAGATATTGCACAAAAATCAAAAAAAGATTTGTATGTTTTTCGGATTGGTGTTGCCCAAGGCGGATGCTCGGGTTTTAGTTATACTTTTGATATAGAAGATCTTCCAAAAAGCTCAGATAAATCATGGGAGGTAGGAGGTGTACAAATCGTAATGGATTTTGAATCATTTGAAAAATTAAAAGGTTGCACTGTTGATTATATCGATACGCTAGCTCAGTCTGGATTTAAAATTCATAACCCTAATGCATCTACAACATGTGGTTGCGGCAGTTCTTTCGCGTAAAAATTCATTGCTTCTCAGTAGTAAAAATAGTTAAATTTATAAATAGTTCAAATTTCTGGACTGAAATGACACAGAAAGACAGATCAATTCAACAGGCACGTATTGGTGCACTAGAAGATATAGCCAGACGAAATAAACACATTCATGAAATTTTCATGAGAAATCATATATTTGCACAACAAAGTCAGGATATGAGTAAGAAATATTTTCGAAAAATTGGGAGCAGGGCATTTGAAGGGTTAAATGCGGTTCATGAAGCGCATCACGATTTTGGATATGAGATATTGCATCCTGAAAAACCACTTGAAGAATATTTTGGACATTTGCCACACGGTCAATTAATTTGTAGTTTTGAAATACAATCACTATATAGTGATTTAGAAACACAAATTAAACCGTATATTGAAGAATTAACATCTATTCGTGCGAATGATACTCGATCAATAATATCGCGTAGAAATGATGCACAGGCTCTCACAGGTATTACTATCAAAGAAACGCGGGATTATCTGCGAGAAATAAATAATAGGGGTACTTTTTGGTTTAGAGAGAATCCCCGAAAAATAAAAGATTACTTGAAACACAGATATATGGTTTGATTACAATTCACAACGTAAATTTTATATATTGTGTACGTTTCTTTTTTCTATGTTTAGACCACACCAAATAAAAAGATTTATTGCAAAAGTTAAGGATATCAGGGATTGTACTAATGATGTAAGAGAATTTGATATCTCAGTACCTCAAGAGTTTGCTTTTACTCCTGGACAATTTCTGACAATTTTTTTTGAGCGTGAGGGTCAAAAATATCGAAGACAGTATTCAATCAAATCTTCACCTTCACAAAAAGGTGTTCTTACAATTTTAGTAAAATACGTCAATCAAGGACCTGGATCAACATACCTGTGGAGTAAGCAAAAAGGAGATGAACTAGATATTATGGCGCCACTGGGTGTTTTTGTCATAAAAGATGAACAAAAGCATAATCCACTCGTATTTTTTTCAACAGGAACGGGTGTCGCACCTTTTTATAGTATGATTGCAGCGTTATTAGTGTCAGGTCACACACACCCAATAACCCTTATAACTGGATACAGACATGAAATATTGTGCCATGCAGAATTTATGGAATTAACAAAAAAATATCCGAATTTTACATATATTCCAACACTTACAAAACCTCAAGATCCAAACTATTCTGGTAACAGAGGTCGTATTCAACAACTCATTCCTCAATATGTAAAACCAGATGAAGAAACTCATTTTTTTATTTGTGGATTATATGAAATGATATCACAAACATGTAGGATACTAAAGGATATGAAGATTCCCACCAAAAATATTCATTTTGAGAGGTACGATTAGATGTCCTTAAAGGTTGGCGAAATATTTTCTGACAAACCACTTGAAGAAAAAGACTCAAAATTTCTCGCACAAATACATGAAAATAATAAGACACATACTGTTTCTCAAGCGGAGTTACAAGAACTACTCCAAACGGCACAAGAAATATATCAAAAAGAGTTTGATGGTTCGGTGTGGTTTGAGCGTTCAATATTTACCAATTGGACATGTGGAATTGCGGATTGTCGATACTGTTATCTTTCAACAAAACCAAAATTAGATAAAACTGCTGTTCGGCAAAAATCGTCCATACTTGCAGAATGTATTATTTGCCGATTAATGGGTTGGAATATAGGATATATAACTGGTGGATTACGAGTTGAAAAAACTGAGTATATGATTGAGTTACTCAAAGACATGCAAACTGTTTTAGGGTATAAACCACGAATGAATTATGGTCCATATTCGCACAAAGAAATTATGCAATTCAAACCCCATGTTTCAGGTTTAGGATGTGCGATTGAATCATTTGATGAAAAATTACATGAATTTATTTGCCCATCTAAACCACTACCATCTTTACTACGTTTCTTACGAGATTGTCAAAAAGTTGATGTACCTAATTTTATCACAATTATCTTAGGAATTGGTGAACGAAAAGAGGATATTCAAGATGTTATCGAAAAAATCACAGAGTATAATATTGACACGGTACAATTATGTTTTTTAAAACCCCAAGAAAAAACAGTATTCACTGATATCCCTCCTCCAAACATAGAATACATGGCTTGGTGGTGTGCGAAACTGCGTATTGCATATCCAAAATTACATATTAAAATTGCACTAGTTCGGGATAGAATAGCTGATTTTTCGCTTCTTTTACAAGCAGGTGCAAATTCATTTAGCCGATATTTCGTGTTTAGTGATTTTGCCTCACCCTTTGCGCATGAACTAGAAGAAGCATGTAAACGCGTGAATCGAAAACTCCAAGGAAATTTTACCCAAATGCCTGAGTTTTCTCTGCGTGAAGAAGTAAAAGTATGTCAATTTTCAGAAGAACTGCAAGAAGATATTATCAAAAAAGCTATTCGATATCAGCAGAGATTACTAAAGTTACAACAGAAAAATGTTAGTGAGTAAGGATCTTTTTTTTAATATAATCTATAAATATAATTTATACAAATCTGAACAATATCTTTATAAAAAGAAGAAATTTTCAGTCATGTATGTTTCGACTAGAACTAGAACGAGTAGTACGGGAAGTACAAGAACGAAATGCAAAAAATGTGCTTATTCAACTCCCTGATGGGTTAAAAGCTGATGCGCACAAAGTAGTAAAAGCTATTGAAGAACAAACACAAGCACATTGTTTTATCTGGTTTTCAAGTTGTTTCGGGCAATGTGATTTTCCATTAGGTCTTGGACCGATGGGTATTGATTTAATGGTTCAATTCGGACATAATAGATATCATAAGACGAAGGATGATTGGTGAGTAAGATGCAAACAGTATGTATAGACGCAACATGGGACAAGGAAATAATCTTAGGAGATTCATTTATATCCTATCTCAAGGAACATAATATAAAATCAATCGCTCTATTTGCATCTGTTCAATTTCTCGAACTTGACACAGTAAAAAAACAACTCGCTGATATGGGAATCACTATCAAACAAACAAAAGCAAAACGAACACATGTTACTGGTCAAATTCTTGGGTGTGATGCATATCATGACTCATTTGGCGAAGATATTATTCAAACCACTGATTTATCTGTGTACATTGGTGATGGAATGTTTCATCCAAAAGCACTCTTACTTGCACAGATGCGTTCAAAAACTATTAAACCAGTACTTATATGGAACCCAGTAACAGAAAAAATTCAAATAATTGACAAGAATGATATTATGCATCAAATTAAAAAACTTCGGGTAAATATCATGAAATTTCTCTCAGCTGATACTATTGGTTTATTGGTAACAGTAAAACCTGGACAGCAATATCTAAAAAACGCATTAAAACTCAAAGAGAAATGGGAAAAAGAAGGTAAATCCTGTTATATATTCATTGATGATGACTTATCAATACAACTACTCGAAAATTATCCATTTATCGATGTTTGGGTTAACACTGCATGCCCAAGAATTGGAACGGATGATATTACAACTATTGAAGTACCACTCGTGAATATTCGGGATGTTCACGACCCCATTAAAACACTTGATGAACTCTATAAGGAATAGATAACATAATTGCGTTTAATTTGTTCTTACTTTAAAATAGCAATATTTAAAAATATGGTAATATTCACCTTTATATGAAAAAACCTGATATTTTTGGTATACATACCATTTTACTCGCATATAAAGAAAAAAACTATTCACATTTACTATCTTATACAAATGTACCTCGATATGTGCAGAATTCGTTTTTCGTCTTTGATTTTCAGATTCAGTCAACTTTACTCACTGGTTTATTTGCTGAAAGTGAATTTCGAGTAGCATTTGCGTATGATAATATTAGATTATCAGGATCACGAACACAAGCAAAAACAGCCCTGCAAACTTTACAGATATACTCTAAATTACAAAAACAATTATATGAAAGAAAAACTAAGCTAGTAAAATCGGAATTACAGAAAAATCCTGCTTTGAAAAATCAATTAGAACATTGTCAAAAAAAAAGCCAGTGCTTGAGGAACTAATAACAGATTACTTTCGGCTGGAAGGTTTTTTGTTTGAATTTCCATCTGAAACGCTTGCACGTGCAAAAATGCGTCTTGCATATGAAAAAGCAATCACGTATGAACAATACGAGAAAGCTCAGAAATTACATCATCAATTGCAAGAGAAAACAGAAATATAAAAACTTTTCGCGTTATTTACATAAAATGTACTCAGAAAAGTATATAAATAGCTCATAATTTCTTTTTACTACTATGAAATTAAACGAGATTGTCGAGAACCTTCGTGAACAATACCCGCAGAATCTTCGTGATTCGACATTACCCGAAGCAGTAAAAAATCGATTTCATATGTTTAATGCTCATTCACAATATAAAGTAATAATGGGAATGGAAACAGATTTTGCCAAACGATTACGAATTGCACAACACAATGTTGG
>JBLKOV010000032.1:0-5610 GCA_047603085.1 Candidatus Woesearchaeota archaeon | reverse complement strand
ATATCGAAATGCAAAGTTATTACCTGTGCCAAAATTTCCTTCACAAAAAATTTGAGCACTTTGAGCTGATCGTAGTCTAACTGGCAATTCATCACTTTCATCATCAGTACACAAAACTGAATTAATTAATACCTCTGAAACAGTGATAGGTCTGCCACGGTTATTTTGTACCGTAAATGCTGCATCAGTATCATTAATGGCATACTCAATCACGCCAATTTCAGCCGTTCGCAGTTCAAGATCAGAAACTCTAGCATCCGTATCAGAACCACTAAACCCCCCTAAGATACCAATGACAATAAGTGCGAGAATAATCACTACTGCAGTAATAATAAGATACTCAGTTGATGTTTGAGCTTTTTTTTGTGTAAGAGATTGCATATCTGTTTTTTGGTGTTTATTTATAAAACTAATCATTTTCACAAGCAGAGTAAAGCACAGAACATAACACCGAATCTAAAAAAGAAATGTTTTTAAACAACTACTTCTTGGTGTTTTTTATGGATACAGAACTCTTTATAGAAAAATCAGCACTTGAAAATGCAGTCAAATTTGCAGGTAAAGCAAACCCTAAAGCACTTATTGGAAAAGTTCTTGGTCAATTTCCAGACGCAAAAAAAGATATGAAACACATAGTTTCAGTAATACACTCAATTGTCGAAAAAGTAAATGCACTATCTCTTGAATCACAGAAAGCTCGATTAGACGAGCTAGGCGGTATGTCACAAAAAAAAGCCAAAGAAAAGGGACTAAAGGAGTTAGATGATGCTAAACCTGGAAATGTTGTGATGAGATTTGCACCCTCTCCAAGTGGACCCATGCATATTGGTCATGCGATTACTGGTGGTTTAACAAGTTTATATGTGAAAAAATATGGGGGGAAATTCATACTGAGAATAGAAGATACAAACGCTGAAAATATTTATCCTCCTGCATATGATATGCTGGTGGACGATGCACACTGGATTTTTCAAAATGTCTCAGAAGTAGTTGTACAATCCCAAAGAATTGATCTATACTACTCGTATGCAAAAGATATGCTCCTTAAGGGAATACTCTATGTTGATTTAAGTTCTGCTGAAGAATTCGCAGAATGTGCAACAAAACAAATTGATCCGGCATCTAAATCATATGAGCCACAAAAACAACTTGAATTATTTGAACAAATGATTGATGGCACTATTGCAAGGGGGGACGCGGTTGTTCGCTATAAAGGAGATATGACACATAAAAATCCCGCAATGAGGGATTTTCCATTGTTTCGAATTAATGAAACACCTCATCCAAAAATGGGGACGAAATATCGAGTTTGGCCACTCATGAATTTTTCAGTCTTTGTTGATGATTTAACCATGGGTATGACGCATATCATTCGGGCAAAAGATCATGCAGATAATGCAAAAAGACAAGAATTATTATATGAAGCACTTGGAAAAAAGCCACCAATTACGTATTTTACTGGACGATATAAATTCACAGATTTAGAATTATCATCGACAAAAACTCGTGAAAAAATTGAATCAGGTCAATATCAGAGTTGGGATGATATTCGATTACCTACACTTTGCGCACTGAAACGAAGGGGTTTTACGCCAGAATCAATACTGCATATTGCAGAAGAAAACGGATTGTCAAAAACTGATAAAGTCGTTGATAAACAAGAATTTTTTCAAACAATAGAGGCTCAGAATAGCCGAATACTTGATGAAAACACAAAAAGGTATTTTCTTATACGTGAACCTCATAAAATACAATTATCCAGAGATGAGCAAGTAACTTTGAACGCTCATCCAACCAAAGATTTAGGATCCAGAACATTACATGTCAAAGATAGTGTGTATATCGAAGAGAATGATGCTTTAAAACTCCAACAAGGCGTTGTTCGATTACTTGATTATTGCAACATTACCGAATCAGGTATTGTTTCACAGACATATGATGAGTATAAACACGAAACACAAAAGTCAGGTATTATCCATTGGTTACCAACACAAGATGAATCAATAGTTCAAGTACAAATTCACATGCCGGATGGTTCAGTGAGTACTGCATTGGCTGAGAAAACAATTTTGTCAGAAGAAATAGGTGCTATTGTGCAATTTGAACGTTTTGGGTTTTGTCGACTTGATTCTATCTTAGATGATGGAATGCGAGTTTTCTGGTTTACGCAGTAAGAAAAGTTCAATCAATATAATTCATGATTAAAGCAGAGATACCGCCGAAAATGAATATAGTTACACACATAATGGTAATTGCTTGAATTAACGACAATGCAAAAAATATATCGAATACGAGCAATAACAGAAGACCAAAAAAAGCGATTCCTGATCGACCAATTTCAAGGTAAAATTCACGACTTAAAATAAATTTCGGACCTTGTACATGTGCTTTATCATACCAAATCTTAGAATATGAATTATGAAGCAATGTAAAACCAATTCCTCCTAATGAAGTAATTGAAGTAACGGTGAGTGCTGAGATTGGAATAAGTCCTCGAAAAAAAAGCGATATTGAATCAATCACTGTTCCTACTTTTAACATTTTTTTTGCATTATGTTTATCAAGATATTTTCCGGTAAAATAACTCGTCACGGTATTTACAGTTCTGACAACTGTATAAATTGAACCAATTACGGCAAAACTCATTTGTAAAATAAATAAAAAGATAGGCCAGAAAATGACTGCGCTGTAACTTCGAATACCTTCAGCAATAAACGAAACTCTTTGTTTTTTTGTTGTTGTGTAGAGAATATCTCTTCTTGAGATATGTATTGGGACTTGGACATCTTTAGATAAAAGTAATGGGATTGCAGAGAGTATAATAAATATAATATTCAAAAATATAAGTATTTGTGCCTCAAAGAGCGTTAAAATAACACCACCAACTAATGGTCCAACAATTGAAATTGCCATCATAAGTGAATGTAAAATACCTACTTGGCTTCCACGTTTTTTTTGTGAAGTACTCTTTGCAAAATCAGTATGGAATGCAAACCAAAAAAGTCCTGATGCTAATGCGCCAGATACACTCAAGAGGAGAATTGGCCAATTATATGTTTGAATAGAATTAATAAGCAATAAATGAGTAATGAAAAATGGAATTGATATGAGCATTGTATGTTTTATACCTATGCGAGAAATAAGATTTCCTGACACTGAAAAAATAAGAAATGCAAGCACTGGAAATGTTGATTGGTAAAGCAAAACTTCAAAAA
Organism: Candidatus Woesearchaeota archaeon; assembly: GCA_047603085.1. Lineage (GTDB taxonomy): Archaea > Nanobdellota > Nanobdellia > Woesearchaeales > DATGWN01 > CAZUXP01. Next base: position 2,395 of record JBLKOV010000032.1, on the reverse strand, counting down.
TTGAACGATCCATGTTCAAGAGAATAAGTGGGATGAATAATCCAATAGTTGACAACGCGAATGAACGTATTGCCATGGTAATATACAGAAGTGTTATTTCAGAAAGATGATGAATGTGAAAATGATCTAAAAACTCTTTATGCATTTTATACAGGTGCGTGATTATATGCTAATTCTTCAAGCATACTTGTGATGTTCCATATATCAGTTCTCGTGTACGAAGGAAGATTAGTGTCACTGGATATTTCTTCAAGTTCATCAAGGACTTTGTTAATTTTGATAGAAGTGTCTTCAATCGCAGGATCACGTAGTGATGTTAAAATACGCGAAAGTTTTGTACGGACATTCGTTGGAACACTAGAATCTTCTGATAATTCTTCTAAAGCCTGAATTATTCCTTGGAGTTCATCATTCATTTTTTGCACCTGCAATTTGTTCTTTTTTGTTTTGTATAGTATGTAATTGATTTTTGAGATGTTCTCTTTTTTGTGTGAGCTCATCTATGAGCATTTCTTGGTTTTTTAATACAAGTACTGAACCAATGAGTTTATACGATTTTGTACTTTGCGATACTTCATCTAGTGCAGTTTGTACTTCTAACAACTCTTGTTTTTTTTGAAGTTCCTGCTCTTGGAGTACATGAATTTGTTGTTGGATATGTGTATTCATTATATTCTCGTCATTTTGTCGTAAATAACTAATTGCTTACAAATTGAGTTGTACGTAGCGCGTAGAGCAGTCGGATCTTTTGCAGTTATCTGAATAATACTCTGCTCATTTTGCCAAGTTATCTTGACAGCACAACGTTCTCTGTTCATGTCTTGAATTTCTGATTCAAATAGCGTATAGAGGTGTTTGTTTGAATCATCAATTGTTATTGATGATGTTATCATCGAGCAATAACTTTTGTTGATGTTGATCGAGTTTTAAAAAGGATCTTACTTCCGCAATAGGGACATCGAATTTTCTTTCGTAAATAATCTTGTCCAACCATTTTTCCACAATTAAAACACTTATATTCCACCATTTTATTCCTCGTCTTCTATTGCTTTTACACTTCTTTGCGGACTGTATGCTCGTGCAGTAAATTTTTTCCCAGTTTTTGTACTGATAAAAATACCTGCGCTCACTCGTTTTACACCACCTTTTTTATTTGTGATGGGATCTTTCATAGATTTTTTTTTATAGGATTGTTTAATTGCACCTATTTTCTCACGGTTTTTTGCACCGTAACGCGCACCGTATTCTTTTGCACTATATTTTTTTTCTGCCATAGTATAACTCCAAATATGGGACTATCCGGATTTGAACCGGAATCGCCTGGCCCCAAACCAGGAAGGATAGCCAAATTACCCCATAGCCCCAAGGACAAGAAAAGAAATATATGACTATTTTTAAATGTTTGGTTTATCATACGTCATTTATTGGATATTTTTACCCAAAAAAATCCTCTAAACCTTGCTGTTGATGGACTTTTTTCTCTTTTTTTGGTATTTTTTGATGATTTTCACCTAATTGGTTTTTTAGAGAGATGGCAATACCCTCTCCAACAATTTTTTCTAATTGAGCTACGGACATATTTTTGATATCTTTTAGTGTTTTCACATTCTGTTCAATAAGTTTTCTTGCACGCACTTTTCCAACATTTTTTAACTGAAGAAGTGGTAGCACATCTTCTTTTACTCCGTAGGGTAATCTTGCCCGAATTTCCTTTATCAGTTGTAGATTTTGTATTTTGACACATTTAGAAAGTTCAATACAGCAATAGAGTAACCAATCCATTATTGCATTTTTTGCAGAAATTTCACCGGGTCGAATGTCGTATTTTTCAAATAAATCCTTTTCACTTATTTCCATAATCCAGTCTTCAAAATATTTTGCAGTTTTGAGCGTTTGGAAAAAATCATCGTATTCATGATCATAAATCCCTGGAACTGATTTTGTGAGTTCATCTTCATGGGTAAATAAAAGTTGGTGTATGTCATCAATTTCTTTTGATTTAACAGTGAGTAATGGTCGTAATTCCAGTGTTGCACAGAGTAACTGAAATATCCCAAAGATTGTGGTTTTTTTCTGTAAACCTGTAATAATAAAATGTGCACTATACGGATCAAGATATAATTGTGAGACTCGTTTTCCAAGTGTGGTGACTTTTAGCGGTCGAGCATTCTTTTCTGAGAGTTCTGCTGCACTTAAAAAATCTTGAGATTTTTTTTCAGGCTCAGTATGTGTGCTATCAGTAATAAAATCATACTCTTTTAACATGTGAATAACTTTTTGTACTATACTTCGAATTTGAGACATATCACCATATTGGTGAGCCCAGAATGTTTTTTTAAAAAACGTATTCAATTTTTCCTCTGAATCACAGATTTTCGTTGCAATAAGAGAGAGA
>JBLKOV010000031.1:0-5672 GCA_047603085.1 Candidatus Woesearchaeota archaeon | reverse complement strand
CTTTCCAAGTATCATTATACTACGAAAAAAGACTTTGAGCTTTTAAAGATTTAGGTCCGCTTTCAAGTATTTTCTGAAAAATGTCCAAGAAAAAAATAAGTACTTTTTTAAACAAACACTACATCTTCCTACATAGGTGATTATATGAGCGAAGAACAACAAATGTCAAAAGAAGAGCAAATCGGATTTCATAAAGGTGCTATTTCTGTGTTAAATAAAGAACGCGAAGAAATGGTTAAAATTGCAAATATTACAGAACAATTAATTCAACTTCATCTCAAACAGCTTGAAGAACTTGGTGTTGATACATCAAGTGTAAAAGAAGAATCTGAAAAAACTGAAGAATCACCAAAACCAAAAAAGAAAATTCCTATTGAGAATTTGATTTAAATGTGCAAGAACGCACAATTTTTCTTTTTTTAAAATTATTATTCGATAAATATATTTGTCAAGTCCATCATGTCTTGTATTTCCAAAACACTTAATGAACGATTAAACAAGAAGAAATCGCGTATATGTCCCCCATATGAGTGCGAAGGGTTTATACCTTTACTCCACACACCAAAATATAATAAATCATTCCCATCATAATTTGTCGGGCCAGTTTTAGTTAAAATTCCATCTTGAATACCATTCACATAAAAAGTTAAGTGAGTCTCATTTATTCTTAATGCAATATGATGCCAAGTATTTAGAAGATAGTTCTCTTGCGTTGTCGCGTGTTGATTATTAGAAATGCAACCCCAATACCTAAATTTAGTTGTTGTACCACCATCAAAATCTCCTATAGTTTCTACTCCAAATGTCCCCCAACAGTCATTATGATGTAACGAAAATATATCATATCCGTTGCCACTAATATGCCTTCTGGTCACATTTATCCACGCCATTGCTGTAAGTTCGTTCGTATTCATTTGACTAATATTCGCAGTCATGTGAGTTGAATCACCATCAAAATAAACCGTCGAGTAAAAATCAGGAGATAACCTGGATTCAATTTGATCAGAACTTAGATTAAAAATATCTAATCTTGGTTGATTATGTAAAGCATTTTGGCTAGCATGACTCTGAAACTGACTTTGATCATACCAAACTTCGATAAAACCAGTTGTCCCTTCTAAAAATGAATCGATTGCATCTCTATCAATTATTCCATGTTCTAGAAAATATATATCTTGAGTAGTTCCATCACTATCTCTTCTAAGCCGAAATGCAGGATCATTATGTGTATGTGTGAGTAGCTCTACTCCAAATGCTACAACAATTGAGTTCATTGAATCCAGTATTCCATAAAAACGAGGTAATAAATGGCCATGGCGCGCATACAACCCTTGTAGAGGTACAATTTAAGTTTCAATAATAATATTTTGGTCAAATTCCTCCAATGTTAGCGGATTATCATAAAAAACGTAAAGTTCATGTTTGAGAGTTTGCGAAAGAGTATAATTATATCCACAATCAAAGACACTTCTTGATTCTGCTGGGAGAAGTTCAAGTGGAAAATGTAACAAAGAAAAGGGTTTATTATCTAATTGAATCTCCCATATTTCAATAGTGAATTGATTATTATTTTGTAATCGCATAAACGTACAATTTGTTGAAACTGTGAAATCCTGAATACCGACTGGTAATAAACGTAATTTTTCGGTAGAGATAACTTTATTTGTAAAATCATCAGAACCAGGAATATCTAAAAAGATAGATATTGCAATTCCAAGAACAATCATAACGACAGATATAATCAAGATCAATTCTGCAGAAGTTTGTGCTTTCATATAACAATTACGTATTCAGAATATTAAAAAGGTTTACTTTTTTGCATCCCGTATTGTTTTTTCAATTAATTTTGGATCTATGTCAATATCTTCAGTATCTGAAGTCTCACTCTCAGTCTGTTTTGACGAACGAGAACCAAAGAGTTTTTTAAAAAATTGTGACGCAGGTGATTTTGAGGATTCAACTACAACAACTGATGAATCCAGTTTTTGTAAATCAACATTATCTGTTGACCGAAAAAAATCCCGTATACGTTGAGGTACACTTCGAATTTTCTGGAAAACTAACTCTATCCAACAACGAAAACGCGTGAATACGGACGGATTTTTGATTGAACACGCAGATGGTTTTACAGAATGACTTGACTTTTTCGCCAAATATTCATCTAAGTCTTTATGAAATGATTTTGAACTCATAACTATACCTGAAAACATGTAACTATTTATAAATTCATCGCAAGATTTTATAAAGAGAATTCACTTAAGATGAAATATGATTAGTGAGGAAATAACAAAAGTACTTCGAGCATATACACATGTACCGCATATTAGTCTAGCTCCAAGAGCAAATGCAGCCATTAAAAAATCACTCAAATTTGCCAAAGAAAAAGGATATACGACTGTCTTGATACCTGATGAAGGGGGTTGGATGACATATGAACCATTTGCAAAAAAAATAGGTCTAGAAGTTGAATTTCTCAAAACAAATCATGGAATACTTATTCCTGAAAAATGTCCTATTACCGCTAAAAGTGTCTTACTCATTCATACACTTGCAGGATATCACAGTAAGCAACCGACTGAAGCATTACGAAAACTCTGTGATGCAAAAAATGCATTATTTATCGAAGATATGTGTGGAGCACCCCATATTAGGGGCCAAGGGCATATCATTTTGGGAAGCTTTGGTAATGCCAAACCCATAAATTTTGGAACCGGTGGTTTTATTGGGACTGAAAATGCAGAATGGTTTGAAAAACTCAAATTCTCAACAAAATTAGAAGAACCAGTTCTACTTGAGAAAGTCAAAAATGTGAAGGAACGACTGCATCAGCTCTATAAGAAAAAAACAGAATGTATCCAGTTACTTGAAGAAAAAGGACTGTTATATTGGTGTGATGAATATGGGATAGTCATTATTGTTCCTTTCGAACAATCACCTGATCCTATTCTGAACATTGCAAAAAAATGCCATGTTGAATATGAAACTTGCCCAAGATACATTAGAACTCTAACTCAAGCAATTAGTTTAGAAATAAAAAGAAATTAAGCAATAGTCACTTTTTGCGTGATTGCTTGACCAGGAATACCTTTCTCAAATAAAACACGAACTTGACCATTTTTTCCATGGATTGCTCGAATTTCACCAGAGATTGTTTTTCCACTTGGTGTTGTGTATGTTACTTTTTTTCCTACAAGTTTTTGCGCATCTTCTCCAGTCTGAACTGAATCGGCAATAACTATAGCTTGATTAGGAGTCTGAGTTTTTCTTCCCCGTTTAAAACTTGCAATTTTTGCTTCCATGTATACGAGGATTTTATATCTCTTTAAAAAGGTTTTGGAGAAATAGTCAACGATTGTAAATAATAAGAATTTCAATAAGTTACGTGTCCGAGAAACTTGCAGGATGAATCACTAAGTATTACTTACCATTGTATACTGTACTTTTGTGAGAACTGAAAAAAGGCAAAAGACAAAGCAAGAAACCGCGAATTCACACCTACATTTGCATGAATGCAGGTAACATCGGTGCGATGAATGGCCATACAAATGGTGCAATTGCAATTAATAAACCAATAACTAATGCGTGCCATAATTTTTCACCAACAGTACCACCTCTTGCAATAGCTGCTGCAGCTTTGATTTTAATAGCTGCAATGATACCTATCATCGCTGGAATTGCATACGTTGCTGCCCAAACTGGCATCCAAGACATGAAATCAAAACCCATTATCCAATGGACATTAAAAGAAATAAATGTAAAAATCAATGTTGCAGGAATTGCATGTAATCCATGACTTAACCAACCCATTCCGGCTTCGTCAGCGTGCACAAAAAACAATTCAACTAGGCCGATTACTAAACCAACAACTATTGGAGCAATATATAAAAATTCCATAATATAATATCATTCACAATATCTTTTATAAACATTTATTCACACTAGAAAAGAGTAACACTATTTTTTCAACCAAGCGATTTCATCATCTTCTAAATCTAGATATGATTGAATGTGTGTGGCAAATATTGGATTTTGTATCATTTTTTTATAAAAATCAACATCATTATACGCCCTTTTTGTTGAACAATGAGTTTTCTCAGCAATTTTTTGCGCAATAACTTTTCGTTTTGCTGTTGCCATATTAATCTGCCAAATTTTTAATGGACGAGATGATTGTTTTATTGTCGTTCGTTTCATGTATGGTTCATCTTTTGCAGAAGAAATTCCTAAAGAGAGTAAATCAAATACATACACCAAAAATCGCCATTCTTGGTTTCTTCTAATACGGGAAAGATATACTTGTGCTTTTGCTAGCACTCCATATGCACGAGCAAGATCTTTTGGTTTTGTATATTCAAACGCAGTATTATATTCTAACCACAATAATTGCTTATCAACATCTTCTGACAACGTATTTAATGCTTCTTTTGCAACTCTTCCATCAGTTGTTTTATACAGAATCTGAATAACTTCCTCCATTTGTGCTGTGCGATTTCGTTGTGTTAATAATGATAAGTCTTCCTCCACATTTTCAGAATGAGATAATAAAAATACATCATTAATTGCCGCGCGAATATCACCATCACTTGATATCGCAATAGTTTTGAGAATTTGCGGTGTCAACGAATATGACTTTTCAGTTTTGATTCTTTCAAGAATTTTCACCGTATCAGCCACACTTAATTTATCAAATGGAAGAATCAACGATTTTTTTAATAAAGGAGCTATTTTTTTATGAGAAACATCATTTGCCGTAAAAATAATGGGAAAAGCACTTTTTGCACATAGTTTTACAAGTTCTTGTACGCCACCCCTATCATACGTCCCAGAAATTCCGTCAACTTCATCAACGAGTATGATTTTTCCCTGGAAAAAAAAACTTTGCTGAGTCAGAGCAGGAAGTAATTTTTCTTGCAACTGGTCCTTATTACGTACGTCTGAGGCATTTATTTCAAAAAATTCATAAGATAATTCTTCAGCCAATGCCTGCACTATACTTGTTTTTCCTGAACCACTTGGACCACAGAGAAATAAAGATTTTTTTTGTTGAGTAGCATAATTTTGCACAAAATTTTTCAAAATTGTGATTTCTTTATCACGTCCAACAATTTCAGTTGTAGACTTTGGAACTGATGAAATACTTAACATATAACTCATGAAATACACACAAATAGTTTTTCTTTAAAAGCATATCGAATTTGGAAATACTAGTAAACGACAGAAAAAAGGTATAAATTGATTTTTCGTTTACTAGTTAGTGAAAGACAAAATCATGTTCTCTGATTATGCAATACTTTTGTTTTTAAGTATACTTGGGAAAAAACAACAAAAGTTTTATAAAACCCCGCATTTTTTACAATCGTTATGAAAGTCGAACAATTACAAGCAAATAGTCCTGTTGAGGAGATCACATTAAAGATTTCAGAAGTACAAGAACCACGCGAAGTTCGAGATGGTCAATTAAAAGTTGCAAACGCAACTGGAAAAGATGATTCTGGTTCTGTTACGTTAACCCTCTGGAATGATGATATTAACAAAGTCAAAACAGGAGATACAATCAAAATAACAAAAGGTTGGGCAGGCGAATATCAGGGAAAAATCCAACTTTCAGCGGGGAAATTTGGAACACTTGAAGTTCTTGAATCAGCACCTGAATCAAAAGCTGATGACAAACC
>JBLKOV010000030.1:0-5817 GCA_047603085.1 Candidatus Woesearchaeota archaeon | reverse complement strand
GGTCAAAACTTCTCCAAGAAATCTAACGGGTGCGTCGCAGGGGGACGTCCCTTACGGGGATGCAGCACAGTAAAAAAGAGGTATATAAGTTTTGAAGATGTAGTAAACGACGGCAATAGGTCATATATCGATTCGTCGTTTACTAACTAGTTAAAGACAAAAACAATGTTTTTTAGTATAATACACTAGTGTCTTTAACTAATGTATGAATCACTCAAAAATTAGTATTGCCAACGAACCATAAAGTATATAAAGAAATGAGTGAAACTTACTCATAGGGGGAATAAGACATGAAATTAACATTATCAGAACCAAAATTTTTCAAAGATAGTATTTCTATCATTTCAGATCTCGTATCTGAAGCACGATTTAGTATTACAAAAGACGGAATTACACTAATTGCGATGGATCCAGCAAATGTTGCAATGGTTGTATTTAAACTTCTACCATCTCTTTTTGAAGAGTATTCACTTGAAGAACCAGTAGAAATCGCATTAAATTTAAACAATTTAAAACAAATTCTTAAACGAGTTAGCAATACAGATGTTGTCACAATGGAAATGACTGACTCATCAAAATTAAAACTTGTCGTATCCGGAAAATCAATCAGACGATTCTCAGTTCCCATCATTGCATTAAATGAAAGAGAACAAAAAACACCGAATTTAACATTTGCAACAACAATTACGATGGATGTACACACATTTAGTGATGCTATTGAAGATGTTGCAATTGTGGCTGACTCTGTTTTAGTCTCATCTGACACGAAAAAATTCATCGTAAGTGCGAGTGGTGACTTAAATAATGCTGAAATTGAAATTCCTGCAACTGACGAATCAATGGAAATTGTAACTGATTCACAAGATTTAATCAAAAGTCGATACTCAATTGAATACCTGAAAAAAATGGTCGGTGGTGCAAAACTTTCTGACAAGGTTAAAATTCAATTCAGTAAAAACTATCCATTAAAACTTGAATATGTTGCAACTGATAAAGTTCAACTTTCATTTGTGTTAGCTCCACGAGTAGAACACGAATAAATTTTGTAGCCCTTAATGGGTTATGTTTTTCTTAGACACATTTTCTGGCGATTTTTTGCGATAATATCATAGATCCAATCACGAAGTTTTCTTGGAATTATATAACAAATTGCGCTAAGCCAAAACAAACCACCTAATTGGCGTACACAAAAAAGTATTGCGTCAGACTTGAGTAATACCATATTATGATGTTTAACTAAAATCGAATCAATATGAGCGAATTCTTTGAATCGATGAGTCCTAGTTCCTTTTTGATAAACCGAATAGAAACGAAACACATTTTTCGAATCCCATTTGTCTAATCTCTCCTTCCAGTATGAACAAAATGTGCAACCGTCATCATAGTAGACAACTATTTTTTTTCTTGACATAATTCTTCAATACACTCAACTGTTTCTTCCCAACCAATACATGGATCTGTTACAGATACCCCATATTCTTGTGGAGGTAATTTTTGCGCACCACTATTTATGTATGACTCAATCATAAAACCAGCAACATATGAAATTTTAGGTGACTGATAAACTTCTTTTAAAATTGGAAGTTGTTTTATATAATCCTTTTGAGAGTTTGCATGGCTGCAATCTACAATTACCTTATGCGTCAATGGTTGTTGCGCAAGATATGCCTGCGCAATACTCCCATCATCATAATTCGGATTTTTTCCCCCTCGTAAAATTATATGTGGACATGGATTCCCCTGTGTTTTTGTAAATATGCAATGATTCTGCTCATCAATATCTGTGACAATATGCGACACTTGCGATGCTTTCTGTGCATTGATTGCAGCTTGAATATCACCCGATGTTGCATTCTTCAAACCCACGGGAAATGGTAAACTTGAAGCAAGTTCTCTATGGACTTGGGATTCAATAGTTCGAGCACCAATTGATGCCCAACTTACATATTCACTATAATAAGGCACTAATTGGGGCGTTAAAACTTCAACCGCAATTGGAATGTGTAAATCAGTAATATCGGAAAATAGTTTCTGAGTTTGTGTAATACCTTCTTCTATCGCAAAACTTTCATCTAAGTGAGGATCAAACAAAAAACCTCTCCAACCAAGCGCAGTCCGCGGTTTTTCAATATACACGCGCATGACTATAAAAAACGAATTCTTCACTTTTTCTTGCAACTGTACAAGATTTTGCGCATACGTCAATGCTTCATCAACATTATGGATTGAACAAGGACCTATGATAAGTAATTGTTTTCGCTCATCTTTTCCCGTAATTATTGATTGAATAGTCTGTCGAGCAGATAAAATGAAAGATTTCTGGTTTTCTGTGAGAATTGGTTTTTGTATCATATGACTGCTTGTGAAAAACTCATATTTAAATTAGACGATGGGTTATCAGAAAAAAATACGAACCTTTTTATACCCCATATATCATAACATACACATGGTAAAAGTCACAAAAGAGGGAGATTTCATTAAAGATGTCATTCACGGTGGTCTTGATGGGACTATTACAACTTTTGCCATAATTTCAGGTGTTACCGGTGCAGCTTTAGGTGCTCCAGTCATTCTTGTCATTGGAAGTGCAAATCTCATCGCGCATGGTTTAGCAATCGCTGTTAGTTATTATGCCGGTGTTGAAGCAGAAAATATCTATAATATTAACGAAAGAAAAAAAGAAACACGATATCTACTTCATCACTTTACTGATACAGAAAAAGAACTTGAAAAATACTATATGAAACATCATTATACTCAAGAAGATGCAGAAAAAATCGTACACACTTTAGCAAAACATAAAAAAGTTCTCACCGATACTGTTATTGATGAAGAACTCCATTTAGACTCACACAAAGAATCACCTACAAGAACATCATTCATCACATTTACCGCATTCTTATTCTTCGGGTTTGTTCCGCTTTTTTCATATATTTTAGAAATTTCACCTATTCCCTTTGCACTAGATTCTTTTATTGTTGCAGCAGGTCTTACCGGAGCAACCATTTTTGGATTAGGAACATTTCGTGCTGCAGTTACAGATAGACATTGGCTTCAAAGCGGACTTGAATTTTTAGCACTTGGTGGAATTGCAGCAACACTCGCATTTGTTGTAGGTACAGCTATTAGTCATTTTTGAGATAAAATTACACGGTTTCATGCGGCACTGTCATAAAAACAAGTGATTTATACATCATCAGGTCAAAACTTCTCCAAGAAATCTAACGGGTGCGTCGCAGGGGGACGTCCCTTACGGGGATGCAGCACAGTAAAAAATATGTATGTAAGTTTTGAAGATGTATAATCACTCAGAAATTTGTATGTGCCTTTCATGCGTAATTTTTATAAACAGTATACTATTTAACAAATGCATGAAAGACGTCATAATTATCGGAGCAGGTATCTCAGGATTAACAGCTGCAATCTATACTGCAAGAGCAGATTTACAACCACTTGTAATTTGTGGACCAGAAGATGGTGGACAGTTAACATTAACAACAGAAGTTGAAAATTTCCCTGGGTTTGAGCATGGAATACAAGGGCCAGAACTTGTGGCAGAATCAAAAAAACAAGCTCAACGATTTGGAGCTGAATTTGTAACGGGTTGGATTACCACATGTGAACAAAAAGAATCCCATTTTACACTTACCTTACAAGATGGACAGGTATTTGAAGCAAAATCACTGATAGTTTCGACTGGTGCATCGGCACGTTGGTTGAATATTGAAAGTGAAAAACCGTACAAAGGAAAAGGAATTAGTACGTGTGCAACATGTGATGGATTTTTTTATCGGGGTAAAGAAATTGTCGTTGTTGGTGGAGGAGATTCTGCAATGGAAGAGGCAAATTTTTTGACAAAGTTTGCAGATAAAGTTACCGTAATCCATAGACGTGACTCTTTACGAGCAAGTAAAATTATGCAAGATAAATTCTTTGAAAATCCAAAAACAGATATTATTTGGGACAGCCATATTATCGAATATCTTGGAGATGGTCAAAAAATTACGGGTGTAAAACTTGAAAATACAAAAACAAAAGAACAGAGTGACTTTGCATGTGACGGTGTTTTTTTAGCTATTGGGCATATTCCTAATACAAAAATATTCAAAGGTTTACTTGATATGGATGAACAAGGATACCTCATAGCAGATAGATACACTCATACAAATGTCAAAGGTATTTTTGCATGTGGAGATGTGCAAGACACTCGATATCGTCAAGCAATCACGGCAGCAGGTAGCGGTTGTCAAGCTGCACTTGAAGCAGAACGATACCTTGAACATCTCAAATGAAAAAACGGATCCTGACACATAACATACCCATTTATACACAAACTGATACTGTTCAATTCATTCAGAAAGATATTTTAGCACGGATGGGTACCTTTGATACAGTCAATTATGTCTACTTTCTCACGTCTGAAAAAAAGCTAGCAGGCGTATTATCTTTAAAACAAGTATTTGCACTTACAACGCACGATGAAATAATAAAGCATATGAAAAAAGATCTTGTTATCGGTACTATTACTGATAATCCAGAACAAATTGCTCATTTAGCTCTACAAGAAAAATTAAAATCTATACCCATCTTATCAAAAAACGGAACTTTTTTAGGAATTTTACCTGGGAAAAAAATAAGCGAAATTATCCACAAAGAAGCTACGGAAGATTTTTTACACTTAAGCGGAATTATACCTGAAGATAATCATTCTAAACTTTCACTTTTCAAACAATTTTGGAATAGACTTCCATGGATTGTTATAGGTCTATTCGGAGGTCTTTTTGCGGCTATAATTATGGGTCAATATGAAAAAGTACTCGAAGCACAAGTTATGCTCGTATTATTTGTCCCACTTCTTGTTTATGTAGCAAACGCAGTCGGTGTCCAAACACAAACATTATACATACGCGATCTTGCACTATCAAAAAAAATTTCGTTTCTGAAATATTTAAGTATGCAACTCTTTATTTCTGCACTCATAGGAATTGTCTGTTGGATAATAATTTTATTGATTACTATGAGCATTTGGTCAGAAACAACAATTGGATTTATCGTAGGCTTTTCTGCTTTTGGAGGTATAATTGCTGCAACATTTTTTGCAATGCTTGTTCCATTTCTCCTAACGCTTTTTAAAAAAGATCCTGCTATAGGAAGCGGTCCATTTACAACCATAATCCAAGATATTTTAAGTATTGTTATTTTCTTTACAATCGCCTCACTATTTATTCTTTGAAGAAATATGCTCAATAATACCGAATGAAAAAACAAATACTTTTATAAATCACATCTTTTTTCTTGCATTCATGGTTTCAGGAAAACACAAATCAGGATCAGTAAGAAAAGTTTTTGTAAAAACTCCTGGTGGTCAAACAAAGACTGTTTACAAACTACGTAAACCTTCACGTGCGACATGCCCGGTTACTGGTGAAAAATTGCAAGGTATTCCACACGTGCGACCTACAGAACTGAGAAATACACCTGTCTCAAAACGAAAACCGTCAAGAGCATATGGTGGAAATTTAAGTTCAAAAGCAGCACGAAGAGCTATAATACAAAAAGCTCGACAATAAATAACGGAGTATCTCTGTCATTAGAGGCTGAAATATACGTGGTGACATGTATATGGACAAAGATGAAAAGAGATTGTTAGAAAATTCTAATAATCAGAGGATTTACAAATGTTTCAAGAAGGAAGAATTTGCTATAAAATAGCAGGACGAGATTCAAATAATGTCTGTATTATCGTTGAAAAACATGACGATAAATACGTGACTGTAGATGGAAACACTCGCCGAAAAAAAGTAAACATCGCACACT
>JBLKOV010000029.1:0-5917 GCA_047603085.1 Candidatus Woesearchaeota archaeon | reverse complement strand
ATTTTTAGATCGAGTCTCAACAATAAAATCAATATTTGTGTTTTCTTGTAAAACTTGTAATATGTGACTTCCTTTTTTTAATAGAGAGTATGCTTTTTGTCTATGTTCTTTTGAATAGTTTTTCACTTTAAAACCAATTAAAACGTTTATGTACCCTAAAGTAATATAATCTATTACAGTTCTGTATTCGATAATATTATCTTTTTCTAGTTTTTGAATTTGATAAGCGGTAGTTTGAATACTTTGTTTAAGTTCTGAACTCAGATGTTTATAGCTAGATCGACAGTTTTGAGATAATAAAAAAAGTAATTTTTGATGTTTATATTTCATAAAATATATATTGTAATAAGTGTTTATAAATTTTATTTTATTTTTTTTGAAAAATTAACAAAAAAACTGCGATATGAACTTTTTTTAAAAAAAATTTGACGAAGTTATTTTTAAAGCAAGGGGTAATCCTTAGAGATATGGCTAAACCCAAAATAGGATTGGAACTTGAATTATTCTTGGTTAATACGGATGGATCTATTTCTAATGATGCAGATGTTATTCTCAAAGATGAAAGAGTAAAACATTTTACGGTTCCGGAGTGTACGCACAGTCTTATTGAAATTCATACTAAACCTTCCACTACTATTAATGATTTATCTGCAGATTTATACGCAAATTTAAAAACTATTTCAGATGTTTCTAAAGACAACGGTTTATTATTATTACCTTCAACAACTATTGGGAGACAAATACCCAAAAAAAGGAGTAACTCTCGATATGAGACTAAAGAGAAAATTTTAGGAAAAAGAAAAAGAGAACTAGAATACCATATAGCTGGTCTACATATTCATATAGATAAACATGTGGATACAAAAAACCAGTATGCTTTATTCCATTTACTCGACCCTTCTTTTGTTTCAACTAGTTCAAGTCCTTTCATACGAGGAGTAAATACTTTACATAATCATCGAGCAAATACTTACCGAAATGTTGTGTTTGAAAAAAATCCTATTTTTGGGTCTCTCTATGAACCGGGACATGTCGATCCGGAAACATATTATGCAGCAGCTTTTGAAATGTGGAAAACGCTCTGCGTTGAAAAAGGGTGTAGTGTTGAGGGGTTTTCATCTAAAAATACCTATTGGGGTCCAATCAGATTTTCAGAACATACTATAGAGTCCAGAGGTTCGGATGCAACACTTCCAGAAATTGTCCTATCACAATGTGCATTATATCTCGGATTTCAAAGACGTATGAGTGATATTTCCATAAAATCATTCACAAAGAGTGAACATGCGAAACTTGTTGCGGAGGGGATATCAAAAGGATTAGAATCTGATCTAGTTCATACATATATGCATAGACTCGTGCAAGAAGCAAAAAAAGGATTATTTCAAGAAGAATTGTCATTTTTGGAACCTTTAGAAAACCAATTACGGACAAGAAGAACATTTTCCAATGATATTCAAGATTTTGCAAAAAAAACTGGCGAATACACACATGGCAAAATAAGTGAAAAAGGAGCAAAAGCAGTGAGAAAATATATTGCTCAGACTTTTTTTGAGAGGTTACAATGAATATAGGTTGTTATATGGATGATCCTTTAATGTTAGAAAAAAGTGATTCAACTCTTTTAGTGTTAAACTTTTTAGAACAAAGGGGACACAAAGTGCATAAGTATCAACATGATGATCCTGAACTCAGTAGTAATGATGACGTAACCTTCATGCGGTTTAATATTCCTTTAAGAGAAAAACTTTTGGATGATCTTAAAGAACGTAAAGGAATTTATGTTAACGACCCTCGAGCAATTCAAAATTATTATACGAAAGATCATATTTTATTATTTCCTGAAATTACAACACCGAGTATTTGCGCAAATTCTGCTGAAGAATTATATGATTTTGTAAAAAATTATAAAAAAGTAGTTATCAAACCAATGGATCAAAATGGAGGGAAAGGAATATCTCTTGTAGGCAAAGAGAAATCTTTGGAAAGTCTTGTTTCAATTTTAGAAGATAATGGTGGAAGAGTTCTTGCTCAAGAATATATTCCAAGTGTAAAAGAAAAAGGAGACAAAAGGATACATGTTATTAATGGTGAACCGGTTAGTGCACTTTTACGACTTCCTGCAAATTCAAAGTCATTTATTTGTAATTTATCCTCAGGTGGAAGATGTGTACAAACCAAAATTACAAAATATGATAGGCAAATCGTTGATCATGTGGCGCCTTTTCTCATCAAAAATGGTATCTATTGGGCTGGAATAGATGTTATAGATACTTTTTTAGGCGAGATTAATGTCGTCAGTCCCGGAGCATTATATGAATGCGATAAACATAATATATATAAAACCTGTACTGCAATTGAAAATATGCTTAAAGGATTAATACGATGATACTCGATATACATAACCATGTCGGAAAAGATAGCGATGGGCAGACTCAAACATTGGAAATGTTACAAAAAGGTATGCTACTTTCAGGAGTTACTCATGCAGTCATATTTCCATTTTCATGCGATAGACTTATAGAAGAAAGTATATCATTACTTGAAAAAACAAGAAATCTTGAATCAATTCATGTATTTTTACGATTTAATCCCAAAAACATTACTCCTGAATCTTTACGTAGCTCTTTGAATTTAGGTTTTAAAGGTGTTAAATTACACCCTAACTCGGAAAAATTTGATATAGCTGATCAAACTACTCATTGGATTTATCCAATAATCGAATCGTATGATATACCTATTATTTTTCATACTAAAGCATCTCAAGAACATAGTCATCCTCTTAAAGTGCTTGATCTTGCAGAACAGTATCCTCATATAATTTTTATTTTAGGTCATTTTTTTGGAGATTCATTTGAAGCAATGAAAAAAGCAAAAAATCTGCCTAATGTGTATAGTGAGATTTCTATTTTTGGACGAACATTACGTATACAAGAATTAGTCGAAGATGGATTTGATCGTTTATTACTTGGAAGCGATAGTCCTTTTGATGATATGAGAGTTGCAAAAAGTAAAATAGACTTCGCTCATATTTCGCAAGAACAAAAAGATAAAATTTTCTGTCATAATCCAAAAAAGATTTTGAAATTGTGAGTTAGGAGATAGGTGTTTTTTTATATTAGACAAAATCTTATAATACAACTGAGTATTTTTTAATGTCGAAGGATTTTCGGGTTTAAAGGCGTAAAACCTTTTAATTCGTAACTTTCAGGCTTTGTATGTTTATCGAAATCTTGCTTGCAATTGCACTTGGCGTTCTCGCTGGGACGTTTACAGGCCTAATACCTGGCATCCATGTGAATCTTCTCACAGCAATGCTTGTCTCATCAAGTGTGTATCTCACGAATTATTTCTCAACTTTTGAATTAGTTATATTTATTTTAACAATGGCTATCACACATACATTCATTGGTTCTATTCTTTCCATACTTTTTGGAGCGCCTGACGAATCACAGTATTTACTCGCACTTCCAGGTCATAAACTTGTTATGAAGGGAAAAGGTTTATATGCAATTTATCTCACACTCGTTGGAAGTTTTACTGGTTTGATTTTTGCCATTATTTCAATACCACTAAGTATCATAGGGATGATGATTCTCGCTCAAACAATACGTCCATACATCGGATATATTTTATGTGTTGCAATATTATTACTTATTCTTTTTGAACCAAAACACAAACGTGTAGCTGCCTTTTTCTTTTTTTCCTGTGCAGGTTTACTTGGAATTTTCGTATTTTCATTACCGAATATCCAACAACCATTACTTCCAATATTATCGGGTTTATTTGGAGTATCATTATTACTCGAAAGTATTAAAACGACATCCCAACTTCCTACTCAAGAGACATATTTTTCTAAACCCTCTTTTACCTCGACAGTATATCCAAGTATACTCTCAGTTATTGCGGGTTTTTTCGCCGCATTTTTGCCAGGATTAGGTTCGAGTCAATCTGCAATTTTTGCCACAAAATTCTTGCGTGAACAAAAGCCTGAAGATTTTTTACTTGTAGTGAGCGGAATAAATACAGTGGGAATGTGTTTATCCATACTCACTTTTTACTTATTTGAGCTTTCAAGAAATGGAGCTGTCGTTGGAGTCCAAGAATTAGTTGGTTCAGTAAGTAGAAGTGAAGTTATATTCATATTTTGTAGTTTACTTATTGCAGCAAGTCTAAGTTTTGTTTTTGCACAAAAAATTGCAAGAGTTTTCATATATTTAATACCAAAAGTATCATATGTATTTTTAGTATATGGTATTGTATTGTTTATCATCTTTATTGTATTCTTTTTTGATACTTTTGTTGGATTACTTATTTTAGCAACTTCGACAATACTTGGTTTGAGTAGCGCAAGGTATGGAATAGCAAAACATTATCTGATGGGATGCTTACTTATACCAACAATACTATTTTTTCTGTTTTAGGAGTGACCGACAGACATATAGTGGGGGAGATTCTTCGTTTACTATGTTTGGAGTCGAAACCCTTAAAAAGGATGTCATATTTACACAACACATGAACAAGACAGAAATTTTAGAACGAATTGAAGATGGTGCAATACAATTTGTTGCCGTTATTGAGGTCTTAGGTAAACCAAAAGAACATATTGTTGAAGTTGCAAAAGATATGGTTGATCAAATTCAAAAAGATGAACGATTTGATATTATTGAGTCAGACATCAAAGAACCTCTTGAAGCAGAAGGTACGGAATCATTATTTTCTTTATTCTGCGAAATTGAAATTTTGGCTGAACGATTTGACCAAGTCTTTGATTTTGCTATGAATTACATGCCTGCATCCCTTGAAATTATTGAACCAGAAAATGTTTCATTACGAACAACTGATGCAAATGGAATCGTTAACGATTTTGTCAGTAAGGTTCACGAAACAGATTCAACATTAAAAAACAAAATTCAAGAAGGAAAATTACTTGCAAAAAATCTGAATATTATGATTTTAAATACCATAAAATTATTTTTACGATTCGGCCCTGCTAATGCCAAAATGGTTAGTCAAAATGTGGGTATTAGCGAACAGAATGCAACTGATTTTTTAGAAAAACTTGTTACTGATAAAGCCGTTACAAAATCGGGCGATATGTATCAATTGCAATTCAAAAAACAATAAGTTTTTTAAGCGTAAAGACTACAAATAGCATATGGGCGAAAAAGAGCGTATTGTTGAGGCAATTTTATTTGCTGCCGGTTCTCGTATATCTCTTGAGAGAATACAGGAATTATCACAGATTTCTACAAGGGATAAAACTCGGGCTGTGCTGAAAAAACTACAAAAAAAATATGAAACCTCTGAGAGTCCTCTCATAGTATATGATTATGACGAAGATTGGAAACTGACTGTTAAAGATGAGTATCTTTCTGTTGTTGAAAAAATAGCACCTGATACTGAATTTTCTCGTAGCGTTATTGAAACACTTTCAATCATTGCCTGGAAATCACCTATTTTACAATCAGATGTTATTAAAATTCGTTCTGCAGCTGCATATGACCATATAGCTGAACTTCGAGAAAAACACTTTGTGACAAAAGAAAAAATAGGTCGTTCATATCTTTTACGAGTAACTCCAAAATTTTATGAATACTTTGATATGGATTCTGTCGCATTTAAAGAAAAATTTGCTGAATATGATGGTCTTGATCCGCTTGACCAAAAAACATTGGATGCTGATTTTGAGAAAATTCAAGCAGAAAAAAGTGAACAAGCCCAAAAAGAAGCCGAACTTGCAGAACAGCAGCGACTCAAGGAAATTGAAGAATTACAAAATAAACCTTCCATTCAACAAGTAAAAGCCGAAGAACGTAAAACACAGGAAGATTATTTAAAAAAAATAGAAGATGGTTTACGAGAATCACAATCAAGAGCACAAAAAATAGTCGCAGGTATCAAAGAAGATCAAGCT
>JBLKOV010000028.1:0-5918 GCA_047603085.1 Candidatus Woesearchaeota archaeon | reverse complement strand
TGGCAAATATGATTCTTCGAATTGATGATGCAATATATTGTCGTCCAATCACAGAGGATGAATTAGCGAAAGCGCAAAAACGATTACAAGAAGAGTAACTACTTTAAAAGAGCAATAAACCTTTATAAAAAAACAAAAAAGAGATGATACTATATGGCAGATAATGACTACGCATTTATTCCAGCAAAAGAATTTGACAAGCTGGAACACGAGATTGAACATCTAAAAGAGCATAATATAAAACATAAACATGGGGATAGTGATGATTTGCATAATTCTCTCACAAAATTACAGAGTGCATTAGGCAATTTAATGCATATGTTTGAGAAAGCAAATGAAGATCTAACACTTGAGCAAAGAGAAACAAAAATTTTAAGTGAGCAGTTAGAACCCATAAAAGAAGCGTTGGAAACTATAGTTGATCAAAATGAAACGCTTGCAAATGGTATTGTGACTGTTGCAGATTCGGTCTTGGAATTAAAAACATCAATAGATTCCATAAAAAAAGATATACAACAAATTTCTCAACCACAAAATCAGCAGCCAGTGTATCAACCACAACAATCGATACAACCGCCCATCCAATCAGAACAATCACCTTTTGAAATTCAAGACCAAATGCAAAATCCGTTACAACCGCAAAATCAACAACCACAAACACCCGCACCACCAAGTCCACAGGAACCTTCGCCACCCCCAATACCTCCACCGCCGGGCGGTAATGAGAATCAAAGCCAACCTGATATGAAAAAAAAGCGTTCGCTCTTTTAAGATGACTGATGTGTTTTTAGGTGTAGATAGTGTAGTTTCGCGCAAATTCTTTCGACATCTATTAGAAATTCAATCTCAATCCCATACTGCTGAGAAATTTAAAAAACATTCTTCGCACCATACACATCAAAAAAAAAGAGTTGAAAATTCTCTTGAGCGATTGCAAAACCCGCATCATTCCCGAAATTCGCACAAACAATCAGTATTGTCAGCGAACCATAAAAAAATTCTCAAAAAACTTGATCATACCCTTGATAGGTTAGAAGGAAAGCCGGTGCATGAAGAACCAATAAAAACTCAAACACACACTCATAAAACAAAACAACATCCTGGGTACGGCACGCAAATTCACGAGTTAGAAACAGAATTATCTCATGCTGAACAGAAAGAAGCACAGACAAAATCAGAAGTTCATCATTTACGAAAAAAAGTTCAACAATTAGAAGAAGAGTTACAAATCCTCGTATCAGAACTCATACATGTGCAAAAGGTGAAACAAAACTCAAAAAAATCACTTGTCAATCATAAATCCTCTAGTCATAAATCATCATTATCGGCTGAACAAAAAAAAGAAATACATCAACAAATTAAAACTATAGAAGATAAAATACATCGTGCTAAAGACATGGATTTGGAAAAAAAACATATTTTGCAAAAACGTGTTGAAATTCTCACACAAATGCTCAAACAAAAATAAAAAACTTGTCTAAAAACCATGAATTTTAAAAACACAAATCAATTTCTTATTCTATGAATATCCAAATAGCATCATCAAAATTTCAAAAACGAGTATATGAACTCTTAGAACATCAATATGGATTTACAAAAAACCTCGAATCACATATATACATTAACGAAAAAGAAAAAAAAATATTTCTTTTACACGATAATTCGCTAGATCTGGAGGAAATACGGGTAAATTCATTAGGACTATATTTTGGGGAATATAATGATGCACAAACAGAAATTCGTTTGAGTATTGATGGCTCACAAATAGTTGGAAAACACGCAACAAAAAATGTCGTTACGCTCACCGATGAAGAGTTTGCACAATGGGTTAGAGGTATACAGGTAGATATAACAGAATCATTATCCAAACGACTCGAACACACATTTGGATACATTATCTTTCAAAATACTTTGAATGACTGTTTTGGAGTCGGTAGAGTAAAAAATGGGTCAATTCTGACCTTTGTGACAAAAGCTCGTTGGGTGAAAGGGAGTATAACGCAAGCGCACGAATTACCTAATGGTTCTCCCAAATGACGAAAACATTTATAAATAAACCCCGATTACGTACAATATGGTTCTGAAACACAATGAAAACACTTCCAAAACATGCACGAATTTCAAATAGGTACATTCTCTGTCGCATTGAATGTGCAAAAACGGTTGCATATGAAGATTTTTCAAAAGAGTTCAGGGCAACAATCCGTAAATTAGTAGGAATATTCGGATTGGCAAAAGCACAAATTCGAATCATAAAAAATCAATATTCGTATCCATATGCGGTTGTTCAGACAAAACCACAATCAGTAAAACTTTGTCAGGCTGCCTGTGCATACATGGATAGTATACAGAAAAAAAAAGTTCGTGTACAAACAATTATCACGAGCGGTCACATTCAAAAAATCAAAGAGAGCGTAGAAAAAAATGGACATGCAAACAACAAACCATCAAATGATGGGATATGATAGGGCAATCACAATGTTTTCGCCAGATGGGCGATTATTACAGGTTGAGTATGCGAAAAAAACGGTCAAACAAGGAAGTACTGCGATAGGAATTGTTGCAAAAGACGGTGTTGTCTTCATTACTGACAAACGAATAGTCAATAAACTCGTTATTCCGCAATCAATTGAAAAGATATTTCAGATTGATTCGCATATTGGAGCAACATCAGCAGGAATTATCAGCGATGCGAGAATTTTGATTGAACGATCACAAGTAAAAGCACAACAATATTATGTACAATATGATTCGCCGATAGATACACTTGATATCGTAAAAGATATTGCGAATTTAAAGCAAATGACAACACAATCAGGTGGTTTACGACCATTTGGGGTATCATTATTGGTAGGTGGTGTTGATAATTCAGGACCAAAATTATATTTAACTGATCCAACAGGGATTTATTTTCAATACAAAGCAGTTGCAATAGGTATGAATGATAAAGACGTTGATGAAATATTGCAAACAGATTATACAGAAAATTTAACGATTAAAGATGCGATTCAATTAGGACTTAAATGTTTAAAATCAACATTAAAAGACGAGTTTGACCTTCGACGAGTTGATTGTGCATACATTGATATGCAAAAAAAAACATTTACGAAAGTATCGCAATCAGAACTTGAATAGATGGTAGGCATAACATATGATCCTGAAAAATTTCAATTAAGCATCATTCGATATAAACGGAATGGACTTACATTTGAAGTAGTAATTGACCCACAAAAATACACGGAGTATTATGCGGGTAAACTTTCTGCAGTAGATATACTCATTTCTCAGGATATCTTTCACAGTGCACAAAAAGGAGAATTAGCATCTAAAGTGCAAGAGGTGTTTTCAAGTACGAATGATGCATTACAAGAAATCATTCAAAAAGGAGAAGTACATTTAACAGCAAAGTTTAAAAAAGAACTCCGTGACCAAAAGTTCAAACAGATAATTGACAAAATTGTCTCACAAAGTATTGATCCGCGAACATCATTACCAATACCACGTGCAAGACTTGATATAGCATTAGAGAAGATACGAATTAAAGTTGATGAATTCAAACCAGTTGAAGATCAAATACAGCCTGTATTTGCGCAACTGCGAGAACAATTACCTATCAAACTCGCACATCATATCATACAGGTACGCGTACCGGTACAATATGGTGGAAAAATACGTCCAATAGCACAAAAATATGGGACGCTTGAAAAAGAAGAGTACTTGTCAAATGGAACTTATATGTGCCGCATAAAAGTTCCTTCAGGACTTGTACAAACATGTACGCAGAAAATAGATGGAATAAGTCAGCATGAAGCTGAATTTGAATTACATTTACAAGAATAGTGAGGAAAAACACAATGGGAGAAATATATATAGAAGATAAAACAGTTGCAGTTCCAGGTGAACTGCTTGCAGAAGGAATGGATGTCATTCCAGGAGCTGGAGCATACCGGCTTGGCGAAAAAGTGTATGCAAATAGAGTAGGATTAGTTTCCGTGAACGGACGTTCATTAAAATTAATTCCACTGAGTGGAAAGTATAAACCGAAAAGAGATGATGTCATCATCTGTGAAGTATTTGATATTTTTATGAATGGATGGAGAGTTCGAACAAATACTGGATATGATGCAGTATTAAATGTTAGAGACGCATCGAATTCATTTATTCAAAAAGGCGCTAACTTAACTAAGATTCTCAACATTGGTGATAAACTTGTGGTAAAAGTCACACAGGTAACATCGCAGAATTTAATTGATGTCACAATGAGGGGTTCAAGTTTGAAAAAACTCTATGGTGGACAGTTCTTACAATTTAGTCCAAACAAATTTCCACGATTTATTGGTCGTTCAGGAAGTATGGTTTCTATGATTAAAAGAGCAACAGATTGTCAAATTATTGTTGGTCAAAATGGGTTAATTTGGGTACGAGGTGAACCTGAAAAAGAAGTCATTGTTCGACAAGCAATTGAAATCATTGAAAAAGAGGCACACACAAGTGGCCTAACAGAACGTATTCGATTATTCTTAGAAGAAAAAGGATGTTCAGTTCCGGAAGAACAAGATGAGCCACAGCAACATGAGGATACTGATGGTGAATCTGAGGAAGATGACCAAAATGAAGATGATGAGGATCAAGAGGAGTAAAAATGGCATATAAAAAACGATTTGATGGTCGTGATTTTACAGAATTACGAAAAATGAGCGCTAAAGCTGGCGTCATTAAACAAGCTGATGGTTCAGCATATTTTCAAGCTGGAAAAACTGCAGCATATGCGGCAGTATATGGTCCAAAAGAACTACATCCGAAATTTATGCAAAATCCAAGCAAAGGTATTTTACGAGTAAATTATAGTATGATGCCATTTTCTGGTATGGGAAATCGAGTAAGACCGGGTCCAAATAGACGGGCAAAAGAACTCTCAATGGTTATTCAAAAATCATTAGAACCAGTTCTTGATTTAAGTGCATATCCAAACTGTGTCGTCGATGTGTTTATTGAATTACCTGAAACAGATGCGGGAAGTCGATGTGCGAGTATTAATGCTGCAGCAATCGCATTAGCAGATGCGGGTCTTTTGATGAAAGACATGGTAAGCGCAATATCGGTTGGTCGTGTTGATGATAAGATAGTTGCTGATTTAGATTATGCAGAAGAAGCATATGAAGATGGACCAGTTGCAGACATACCAATTGCAATGATTCCATCATCAAGAAAAATCACACTCTTTCAATTAGATGGCGATTTTGATCCAAAAGCATTACAAGAAGCTTTGGATATGGCAAAAACAGCATGCGAAGAAATTAAGAAAGTACAAATCGCAGCAATTAAAGCAAAATATGAGGTTTCACAATGAAACAAGAAAATCATTTACAAAAAGCAATAGATGCTAATATACGATATGATGGCCGAGAACGAGAAACATTTCGACCAATTGAAATTACATATGGTGTTTCATCAACAGCAGAAGGAAGTGCAAAAGTAAAAATAGGAGATACAGAAGTCATTGCTGGTGTGAAACTAGAAGTTGGTACTCCATATCCTGATATGCCAAAAAGTGGGAACTTAATGGTTGATGTTCAATTATTACCGTTGTCATCAGAAAAATTCGAACAAGGACCTCCAAGTATTGATGCAATTGAAATTGCACGGGTTACTGATAGAGGTATTCGAGAAAGTAAATGTGTTGATATGGAAGAACTCTGCATCGTAGAAGGTGAAAAAGTATGGGTAGTTTCAGTAGATATATCAACAATAAATGTTGATGGTAATCTCTTTGATGCAGTATCCTTAGCAGCAATGGCAGCATTAAAAAATACTGTTTTTCCAAAAATTGAAAAAGATGGGTCTGTGAATTTTAAAGAGAAATCAAAAAAATCACTTCCATTACAAAAAGTTCCGATTGTTGTGACAGTGTATCGAAT
>JBLKOV010000027.1:0-6005 GCA_047603085.1 Candidatus Woesearchaeota archaeon | reverse complement strand
TTATTCAACGCTTTGCCAAAACGAAAACTCAAGCATATGCAGCATGGCTTAATGCACGAGATAAAAAAGATTTTGACGTATTTAAACCGCATTTACAAAAGCTTTTTAGATTACTTAGAAAAAAAGCTGAGCTTTTAGATAAAAAAACACATCCGTATACCGTTTTACTTGATGAATTTGAAGAAGGAATGACTGTTGAAGAAGTACAGACACTTTTTAGAGAATTAAAACCACAACTCATCTCACTCTATAAAAAAGTGAAAAAAGAAAAGAAGTTTGTAAAACACAAAATGCCTTCTTGGACAAAGGAACAACAAGAAGTTCTGACAGAATATATTATAGACTTACTCATACCAGATAGAGAACGATTTGGAATTGGTGAAACTACGCATCCTTTTATGACACAAATCTCACCAAATGATATTCGTATTGCAACAGCGTATCGAACAGATCCACTCTTTAGTCTCACTTCAACAGTTCATGAATGTGGACATGCACTCTATGAGTTACAGCTAGCAAAATCTATACAACATACGAATCTTGCACAGGGTGCAACATATGGTATCCATGAATCACAATCTCGATTATGGGAGAATTGTATTTGTTCATCAAAGGAATTTTTGAAATCATTGTATCCGAAAATGAAAAAAATTCAATCACAACAAGCTGCCATACCATTCTCGAAATTTTACCATCATGCAAATGCGCTTGCAGATTCGCTTGTGCGCGTAGAGGGTGATGAAATAACATATTGTTTACACATAATTATACGGTTTGAAATTGAAGTATTACTTTTGACACAAAAGCTGTCAATAAATGAGGTGGAGACCTACTGGAATGCCGAGTACAAAAAAATATTTGGGAAAAAACCAAAACATGCACTTGAAGGAATATTACAAGATGTACATTGGTCTCAAGGATATGTCGGATACTTTCCAACGTATGCTTTAGGAACATTGTATTCAGTCATTATCTACTATGCATTAGAAGATGATATACCGCAATTTCATCAAAGTATTCAGAAAAAGGACTTTTCACTCATTCGTGAATGGCTCAAAAAACATGTTCATAGTTTTGGCAAACAAAAAAGTGCAAAAGACATTATGAGACCTTTACTCAGAAAACGTAATCTTGTTTCTACGTATATTTCGTATCTAGAATCTAAATATCTCACAAAATAGTATTTAAAGAGTAACAAGATTCAGATATATATGGTTCAAATTTTAGCTCCAGTTGGTTCTTTTGCAGCATTAAAAGCGAGTATTCAATCAGGTGCTGATGCGATATATTTTGGTGTTGGACAACTACAAATGCGTTCAAAGACTGCAAGTTTTCAAAGAGAAGATATGTCAAAAATTTGCCAAATTTGTCATGATGCTCAAGTTAAAGCATATTTGGTTGTAAATACTATTGTGTTTGATCAAGAACAAGAGGAAATTCATCAACTACTCATGCACGCAAAAAAAACTGGAGTAGATGCAATAATCGCACATGATTTTGCGGTGATACAAAAAGCTCGAGCATTTAAACTGCCAATACACATATCAACACAAGCAAATATAACAAATATTGAAAGTGTGAAATTTTATGCGCAATTTGCTGATTGTGTTGTGCTTGCACGTGAACTTACACTTTCTCAAATTGCATATATTTGTGAACGCATTAAAAAAGAACATATTCTGGGCGTTTCAGGCAAATTATTACAGGTTGAAATATTTGTACATGGTGCATTATGTGTTGCATTTTCAGGAAAATGTTATATGAGCTTACACACACAAAATTCGTCAGCGAATAGAGGTCACTGTTATCAAACATGTCGAAAAGCATATACATTATCTGATGAGAACCAAGCATATATTCAAGTTGATAATCCGTATATTTTATCTCCAAAAGATTTGTGTACCATTCCGATTCTTGATCGAATAGTCGAATCAGGAGTGACATTACTGAAAATTGAGGGACGTGGAAAATCACCAGAGTATGTAAAGACCACAGTTTCAGTATATAAGAGAGCTATTGAGCATATACGAGAAAAAACTTATTCTGAAGATGTAAAAGAAAAATTGATAAATGAATTACAAACTGTATATAATCGAGATTTCTGGATGAACGGATATTACCTCGGTGAGCCAATCGCACAATGGTCAAAAAAAGTGAATTCGCAAGCGACAGAAAAAAAAGTGTTCTCTGGAAAAGTTATTGATTACTTTGCACAAAAACAAATAGCTCACATTAAAATTCAGAGTTCAAAAGTTCAAAAAGGAGATGAAATTTATGTTATAGGACCAACAACTGGTGTTATTCGTCAAAGAATAGATGAAATACAGAATCATCCTGAAAATGAAATAACCACACCTTTTTCAACAAAAGTTCGCAAAAACGATGAAGTGTACCTGATTGAGAAAGTTTCTACCAAATAAGGTGAAAAAATAGAAAGATTTATAAGATATATTTTTTTGCGTACAGATAGGAGTAGTATTGCTCTAGTTAATGCCACGATCGCATACTTGTAGAACAAAAGCGTTCTCCAGTCGCGATAGTTCATTCACTCACGTTCATGCCACGATCGCATAATCCGGTATTGCGCTGGTCTTGAGAACCAGTTCCTCACGGAATTCCCGGTTCGAATCCGGGTCGTGGCGTATACTAAACCTTGACGCATTTGATGGTCGTCAAGTGTTAGTATTTTGACTATTTCTCCACAAATTTAATTGCACCCCATAAATAACCCTCTTCTATAACCAAATACAATGGACAGTTACCAACAAAAATATCTTGAGCGAATCAAAAAAGCTCAAAATGATGATGATCTACAACAAACTATTGACAAAATCTACGAAGACGGCTTTCAAGATGGCAAGGAGAAAGAAGAATGAAAGCTGGCAGACTTCCTGTGATGAAATACAAAGGTAAGTATTGGTACATCGATAACAGGCTCGAACAAATCAGAAATATCAATGATTTCTCAGATTCTGAGGAATTTGACGAAATTGAACACAGTAAAATTGAAAATCCTGAAGTTCCTTGGGAAGAGGCTCAAAAACACGAAACATGGCAAAACAACTTCCAATAATAAAATATCGAAACAGGTTTTATTTTTTTGATAATAAATCCCTTGAAATTCGAAATGTTGAAGATCCAACCGATATAGTCAAATTTCAAGATATGGACATGACACTAATTCAAGAGGCATAAACTATGGCTAAATATGTAGAACTAGTGAAATATAAAGGCAAATTTTGGTGGTGGGATGAAATTTATCAAGAATTATGAAATGTCGAAGATCAGACTGAAAAAATCCCGCTTATAGATGTAAAAATTGAGGAGGTGAATTTTCTTGAATAACCGCCCTAGAGATGACCAAGAAAAAAGAGAGGTTCTGTCACAGCTTGGTAAAGACTGCCATTATTTAATGGCTAAACCAATCAGTGATTGGGATGAGTATGATGAATCAAATTGGAATGCAATTACACAACACACAGTTTTTGAAAACACAAGGAGGAAAAAATAATGGAACAACAAATAATCATCCCAGTACAGAAATTTAAAGAAATCATATTACATTCATGGGAATTATTACCCCAAGAGAAAAAATGTGAGCTCATTATGATGAGTATCTCTTGAAAATAACACATTTTCGAGGCACAGAAAATCTGAGATTTTCTTGTGTGTCCAAAATCACCCGCCCAAAGTGACTAGGATAAGATAACTCTGAGAATATATTGAGGGCTACTGTTACTGTTTGAGCTAGTTCTATTTCTGATAAACCTCCAGTGACGACCATGCAATAAAGTGCTACCTTCAATCTCAGGGGGTCGTGGCGTCACCTTCACTGACATTGGAAATTAGGATCGTCAGTGTCACATTTCTTAAGGTACAGCAGAATTGCTTGTATATAACACAAATTGTGTGTCAGATACTTTTATGATGTTATTGGACTTGATACCCAACTATATGGAAAATCTCAAAATAATAAAAAACAATATCTACACATCAACATCCAAATCCTGCTTTTTTACTTCCATATCCGAATATGGTTCACGTCGAAAATCCTCAGACGAAGCGCCAGAAATATGATTTGTGCCAAAAGCGTATAATAAAATTATCTTTTCATGGTGCAAATCAAATTGTGAAGTGCTCGGTATTGCGCGTGTTATATCACTATTATATTCAGATGGTTTTGCTAAAAATACTGTGTATGGAGGATGCGAGAGAGTATCTGCAATATTCCCAAAAAGAGGTTGAACCAACACTGAATACTCATCATTCCAATCAATGTTTCCTTCAATTTCATTCTTATCTTGAACGTGAAGCATATCTTCTAAAAGTAATTGATCAGGAAGTAGACGTTTCTCAAAATCCCAAATACGAAGCGCTAATTCATTTTGATGTTGCATTGAACAAGTTTGATGCTGACCTGTTTGAACTGGTGCGCCACCAATAGGTCGCAAAAAGCCAGAAGGTATTCCATTGGGTAATGTTGAGTGTTCCGGTTTTGTTTCACGTACACCATATTCTGGCCGTATCGTATAATGAGGTATTCCGCGAATTTTTACGAGTTCTCGTTTCATAGTCAGAATAAAACATACTTCATATTTAAATATTTAGCAAAAGTCATCTTAATCCCATGAAAAACCTCGACCAAAATGTCCAAACTGTGCTGTTTCATAGTATTTCTGTTTTGATAAACGAAGCGACTTACTAATTGATTGTGGACGAAAATCATAACCTGAAACTGATACATGGCATGGTTCAGATTTTCCAATAACGTATGAAACCGATACTAAACACGAACCACCTCTTTTTCGAACTTCTTGGCAAGCTACATGACGTGCGTAGTAGGCAGCACTCCTATCAACTTTACTTGGATCTTTTCCCGAGAATGCTCCACCCCCATGCGGAACAATTCCTCCATATGTATCGACTTGCGTTTTTCTGCCTGTCAGACCACAATCTACACCGGGGCCACCGAGGAGAAATGTTCCGCAACCATTTACTATAATTTTGGTGTTCGCAGTGATATATTCAGGTATTGTTTGTCTCACAATATCTGTAATTTGCTTTGTAATATCACCTTGCACATGTTGTTGTGCAACCACAATATGTGTAGCTTTACCATCTTGTACAGTAACTTGTGATTTTGCATCTGGACCTAAATTTTTATCTTGTTTACGTTCGGTATCAAGAGCAATAATAATTTTTCGCGCAAGCACATAGGGTAGAGGTAATAGTTCAGGTGTTTCATCAGTCGCATACCCATACATTATACCTTGATCTCCAGCTCCCCCACTCTCAACTCCTTGGTTAATCTCAGGCGATTGTTTTCGTATCAAATTCAAAAGCGTTATTTGATCTGAATCAAGACCATATTTTTTATCAGTATATCCAATATCTCGCAAAACACTTTTTACAATATCCTCAAAATCAAGTATAATATTTGATGATACTTCACCTGCAAGTATGCACGTATTTCCTGTCATAAGGGTTTCAACTGCAACCTTTGCATTTTCATCTTTTTGAAGATATGCATCAAGTATTGCATCACTTATTTGATCACAGACTTTATCAGGATGTCCCCTGCTTACCGATTCACATGTTTGTATATTCATAGAAATACCAACTGTGCACTTATTTATAATATGTAATGACAATAATATTCATATAGGAATATTTATAAAGTATAGCGCTAACGCATATACGATGAGTTATCATATTAAACAATTACGGGTTCAGGCACAGTTAACACAAAAAGAATTAGCCAAAAAAGCAGGTATTTCACAATCATTTCTCACTAAAATTGAGCGTGGATTGGTTAAACCCAGTCATGAAATCGTACTCGCGTTAGAGTCAGCCATTCACCAAAATCAGACTGTTCTTGCAAAAGATATTTGTACAAATACGATCATCAGTGTGAAACCACATAATTCGGTAAAAGAATGTATTGACATATTTATATCTCAACATGTGAGTCAATCGCCAGTCATGGATCAAAACGCTATCTTAGG
>JBLKOV010000026.1:0-6037 GCA_047603085.1 Candidatus Woesearchaeota archaeon | reverse complement strand
TAATCGCTTGGATTTTTCTCAATTGTCAAAAAAACAGTTGAAGGCAAAATGGTACTCTTTTTCGAGTATGATGGATTCTTCATTTAAAGCCCAAGTCAAGCTTGCAAAATATGTCACGAGTCATGGAGCAAAAATTGCATTTAATCCAAGTCAATATCAAGTAAAAGAAGGTGTCAGAGTCTTAAAACCATTACTGGATCTTACTGAGATATTATTATTCAATAAACAAGAGGCATTCATTCTTACAAAAACAGATGATATTTTTCTTGCCATAAAAACATTACACACGCTGGGAATAAAAATAGTGGTTATTACTGATGGTCCCCATGATTTATATTGTTCTGATAAAAAACATATTTATTCAGTCAGACCTCCTGATTGTGAGGTTGTTGAAGCAACGGGTGCAGGAGATGCATTTTCAAGTGCGTTTGTTGCGACATATGTGCAGAAAAAATCAGTTGAAGATGCCATTAAAGCAGGTTTAGCAAATTCTTTATCTGTTTTGACACATTTTGGTGCAAAAAAGAACTTGTTGCGTTCTCATCAAATCGAAAAACATATTGCAAAATATAATATTACAATAAAAAAAAGGTGAAATATTGACATATTCGTATGACTTGCGTGGGCGAAATCTTGCTCAATACGTGAATAGCACAAAATCCTATACGATCTATTACATTTTGATAATCGGTATTTTTATAAGTGCGTATATGTGGAATACTTTATATGGAGCATAAAGAACATCATATAATTGAATTACTCTTAGCACTATTCCTTTTTGGAGCGTTATTTAATATTATTTTAGTACTTTTATATGCGGTGTAACTCCTAAAAAAGAGTGATAAAGCTTTTTATATCAAGTTTGGTATAATTACAAAAAGAGGTCATATGAATATTCCATCTACAATAGTTGAAAAAAGTACGCAACCCCAGTTTACTGTTCCTCATGTTTCTTGGACTAATACTGTATCTGAACTTTCACAGAATATTTCAACAAATCTTGCGGAGAAAAAATACGGGGATGCACTCACTTCATATGCACACTTAAAAGAACTTATCTCAAAAGTTGTGGAATCTAATATGGATTTACACGCAACATTTTATGAAGCATTGCAAAAAGCACAGGAGCAAATGGAATCAACACTTCATGCAATGGATTTTGAATCAACAAAAACAGTTGAATACATTGAACAACTATTACATTTAACAAAAGCAGAAATTGATAAACATGATTTATCAACTGCAACAAAATTATATGAAAAAATAGTCAAATTATATCACAAAATTCCTGTTGAATTTGCTGAGAAACGCAGTCAGATTCAAGATGATATCCTGAAGATTTATTTGTTTTTAAAAGAAAAACGCAAACCTGAAATGAGGCAAAAATACAATGGTTTATTAGAAGAGTTTGAAAAATTATATCCGCAATGTGTTGAATCTCTCAAACAAGGAAATGTAGAAAAAACACAGGGCTATATAAAACAAATTGAAGAGATATACTATTCGCTTCCGCCTGGTTATCCACTATTGAAAACAACAATAATCTCAAAAATAGCAACAATGAAAAATCAATTAGCGTACGTGCAGCATGTTAAACATGTTCATATGTCCTATGAAAAACAAAAGGAATTTTTAGGTGATTCTATAAAACATATTTCTGAGTCAATTGAATTTCATAAAGATGATAAACCTTTAGATTCTATACCAATAGATCCTGCACCTGGAAAATACTCGCAACAATTTACACGAAATGTACTCGGTACATACAATCAAAGATCGCAAGTAAGTGGTGACATTTCTGCATATAACTCATCATTATCGTCAGAAGATTTAGATATATTAGAACAAACACTGCACATATTTCATCCATATGCCGAACCTTTACCCTTTGTTCATAAATCAAAAACGACCTTTCTCGACAGAGCAGCAAAATTACAAGAACGACTTTCTTCAGTAAAAAAGCAATTTAATGATTAATTTAAAAATATAGTTTCGAATAGTTATATTTTAATTACATAATATATATAAATAGAAAACTCCAGAAATAAAAATATAAAAAACTTATAGAAAATCATTTTTTTTGGCGAAAAAATGTTTTCATTCATTTACACTCGGTTTTGGCGAACCTCGTATAAGTTTTGGCGTTCTAAGAAGAGTATAGTATATACTTACATATAAATGTTTTGATAGTGATAACTATCTATTCCAATATGTATGTTGTATTATCATAATCACTTTCGGATAAACAATAGGTGTTTATTTTCGAAAAGGGGGAAAGACAAAAATGGATTTTATTGTACAAAACGCAGCGAAAGCACAAGAAGACGGCGGCAACGATATGAAAGTAGGAACTGCAAACATCAAAGTAGTAGGATGTGGTGGAGCAGGAAGTAACGCAGTTAGTTGGTTATACAAAAAAGGTATTCAGGGCGCAGAGATTGTTGCATGTAATACTGATCTTCAACATTTACAAGTTACTGAAGCAGATAGAAAAATTCTTATTGGAAAGGATAAAACTCGAGGATTAGGAGCTGGTGGATACCCTGAAGTAGGTATGGAAGCAGCAAAAGAAAATTCTGCAGAATTAAAAGATTCTATCAAAGGTGCCGACATGGTATTTGTCTGTGCAGGTATGGGTGGAGGAACAGGAACAGGTTCAGCACCGTATGTTGCAAGTGTCGCAAAAGAAATGGGTGCAATTGTTATTGGAACAGTTACAATGCCATTTAAAATAGAACGAGCTCGTGTTGATAAAGCAGAATTTGGTTTACAACAATTACGAGGAGTTTCAGACACAGTTATAGTTATTGATAATAATAGATTAGTTGATATCGCAGGTAACTTGCCAATTCAACAAGCATTTGCTGTTGCTAATGAATTAATTGCAACAATGATTAAAGGGATTGTTGAAACTATTGCAGTACCATCCCTTGTAAACTTAGATTATGCTGATGTAAAAGCAATCATGACAAATGGTGGTGTAGCGGCAATTGGTGTAGGTTCATCCGATACAACAAATAGAGTCGAAGAGGCAGTCAAAGGTGCATTAAGTAATCCATTACTTGATATTAGTTATGAAGGAGCAACGGGTGCTTTAATTCAAGTACATGGTGGGCCTGATTTAACATTAGAAGAAATCAATCGAGTTGGTGAATTGGTAACTTCAAGTATGGATCAAGATGCAAACTGTATCTGGGGAGCTCGAGTTTCTGATGATATGAAAGGAAAATTAATTGTTATGACTATTATGACAGGCGTAACATCACCTTACATCATGGGAAGTGTGAGTCCTAGACAAAAAGCCGAAGAAACAAAAAAATTCAGTGATGAATTAGGCATTGAAATAGTTCGATAAACCTGCAAAATGTTTATTTTTATATTCACTATAGCCCTGCCTTCGGCTATGTGTTCTGACGAATGTCACCCCCAAACAAAAAGAAGGTAACTGTTTTGCCACAGGCTCTCTTGGAAAAGAGAGCCATGGTTTTTTCTTCTTTATTCAGTGATTTACTCCAGAGAAAAATCTAAACTAAATCTTTTTAAATCACAAAAAGCAGTATAATCTATGAAAACAGATTTACAAGTGTTGCTTTATTCTTCTTTTTATTTAAATTTGTCACTTGGTCTTTTAGGACCCATTTATGCGTTATTTGTGCAAGAAATAGGTGGGGATGTGGTTGCAGCAGGAACATCTTTTGCGATTTTTAGTATTGTTTGTGGAATTTTGATTATTTTTATAAGTCGGTGGGAGGATTCGTTTTCAAATTTATATTCACTTTTTTTTCTTTCTCGAATTCTTTGTTTAATTGCTGTTATTGGGTATCTCTTTGTTCAAACAGTGTGGCACTTATATATCGTTCAATTTGTTTTAGGGGTCGCTTTGGCAATTGGAAATCCACCATTTGATACGTTGTACACAAAAAACTTAAATCCTGATAAAATGACATCTCAATGGGGTATATGGGAAGCACAATACCAAATTGTCTTAGGTATCTCGGCAATTTTGGGAGGATGGATAGTCTATTTATTTGGTTTTCAGATATTACTTGTTGTAATGGTTTTTTTGAATATTTGCGCAGTTATATATGCATTCATTTTATATAAGCGTCATAAACTAGAAGAATTTGGGAGGCGATTACATGGACGTCACTAGTGTATTCCTATCTTTATCATTATTACTGAGTATTAGTATTTTGTACTTTTTCTTTCTTCGATATATACATATCTTCAAGAAATGGCACAGTTTTGTCGTAAATATAGCAGGAGGAATATTATTATCGTATATGTTTTTATCATTGTTCCCCAAACTCTATGCAGATGTTATGGACGAACAACAAAATATATTCATTTACTCACTTCTTTTTTTTCTTGGTTTTCTTCTTTTTTATCTTGCACAGAAACACGCATATCAGTATCATTACGGGAAGTTACGCATTCGACTGACACATATTCGACTTTATAGTTTTGCAGCATTACACGTAGTGTTTGGTTTTATTCTTCTCTTTTTCTCATATAGGTATTCCTGGGGTCTTTATCTTGGAATAGTTTTTTCATTCATAATACATATGATTAGTACTGCATTTATCTATGAAGACCATCATCGGTGGTTAAAAGAATCGATATTTTTCAGATTATTTTTTCTCGCTTGTGTATGGCTGGGTTTTGCATTAGCGTATGCATTATTTATGTTTGAGTTATTCATACACTCGTACATATTTGCACTTTTAAGCGGCATATTTGTATTTCATGTGCTTACTGATCTGAATCCTCAGCAAAAAAAAGGACATATTTTGTATTTTCTGAGTGGTATTCTCTTGTATTTTGCGATTTATGCGGTACTTTTCTGACGCGAAACATATAAATAAACAATTAGCTTTATAAATAAATGCGCGTTTCGTACTCATACTGTGTATAGAAAACTACTATATTCTATGCAATGGAGATAGAACAAATGGCTAAATTAAAAATAGTACTTGGTGACAAATCAGGGAAAACAAAACAAATAGAATTAGATGAACAAAATTCAAAGAGTTTAATCGGGAAAAAAATTCTTGATACATTCAAAGGAGAGCTTATTGATATGCCTGGATATGAATTTCAAATTACAGGTGGTAGTGACTCTAGCGGATTTCCTATGAGACGAGATGTCGCAGGAGATAGGAA
Organism: Candidatus Woesearchaeota archaeon; assembly: GCA_047603085.1. GTDB lineage: Archaea > Nanobdellota > Nanobdellia > Woesearchaeales > DATGWN01 > CAZUXP01. Next base: position 874 of record JBLKOV010000026.1, on the reverse strand, counting down.
AAAGAAAATTCTTATAGTAAATGGTGTAGGAATTGCAAAAAATCGTCCAGGTGAACGACGACGAAAAATGGTTGCAGGAAACACTATTGGGGATGAAACTGCTCAAGTAAATGTTAAAGTTGTAAAAGCAGGAAAAACACCTTTATTTGAAGAACCAAAAGAAGAATCAACGGTTGAGGCTGACGAGAAAAAAGACGAGTAAAAATGTCAATTATTGGTTTTCAATTAACAAAGTTAGCTGGTAATCGATCTGAATTTTCAGGTCGGTTGCAAGTGACGCATAATATTCAAATACAGTCTGTGAAAGCTAAGGATGTTCAATTTACAACTGATGCACAAACAGCATTACAAGTTGATTTTTTGTTTGAGCAATCTTTTGAGCCAAAAGCAGGAAAGATTGAGATTGAAGGATTTACAGTCGTATTAACAGAAAAAGCAAAAGCTGATACTATTTTAGCTGAATGGGAGAAGAAAAAATCGGTATCTCAGGATGTTCTATCAGAGGTAATGCATTATGTGTATAATAAATCACTAACTCATTCCATCATACTTGCAAAAGAAATTGGCCTCCCATGTCCAATTCCTTTTCCGAAATTAGATGTAAAAAAACCATAGCTTTTTAATACACCATATTATTCATATTTATTGCGCGGCGGTGCCGGAGTGGTCAAACGGAGCGGGCTTAGGACCCGTTGGCTTACGCCTACGCAGGTTCGAACCCTGTCCGCCGCATTAATCTTTCAGTTTTAAACCATTTTTTCACTATGTTTATAAATAAACTATGACTTTCTGAGTTTGTTTTCCTATAGAGACATGGGAGAGGTGAAGATTTTGCCAAAAAAAACAACGAAAAAAAAAGCTAAGCATGCAAAAA
>JBLKOV010000025.1:0-6075 GCA_047603085.1 Candidatus Woesearchaeota archaeon | reverse complement strand
GTCTTTAACTAGTTAGTAAACGACGAATCGGTATATAACCTATTGCCGTCGTTTACTACATCTTCAAAACTTACATATCTCACCTCTAAGGTGCTGCATCCCCGCCAACGACATCCCCCTGCGACGCACGAGTAATATTTCACAAAGAAGTTTTGACCTGATGATGTATAAATCACTCACTTTTATGGCTGTACCGGAAAATATCAATATTTATAAATCACCGATAATTTTCGATTGATATGGTTCATTATGTATATGCTAATGCAGAAAAATTGCATGTTTTTGATACGCAACTCCAATTAGTTGAAATCAGAGATTTATCACCAGAGGATTCTCTTGCTATTTCGCAACATACTATTTCATCAGCTGAAAAATCAATACTACAAACATATTCGCCGATTAAATTCTGTAATTATAAAATTGATTCTCACGATAATGTGAGAGATTTATCCGTAATTTCTCAGATATTACAACAAGTAGAACAATCATTTACACAAACAAAGAAAAATGCGTACAAGATAGTTTCACATGAATTACAAAAGGCAGTTACCTGGGATTTACATGTCTGTCAGGCAATGCGAACGAGTGAAGAATTAACGCATACGATAAATCTCTTAGCAAAACGTTTACGTGAATGGTTTGAGTGGCAATTACCGGAGTTTTCAAAAAAAATTGACTCTCATGAATATTTCATACAAGAAGTATCTAAATTACAGCGTGCAGATCTAGTGCAAAAAGTTCAATTATTTGAAGATATTTCTTTGGGTATTGAATTTTCACAAAAAGATCAAGAACAGTTACAATCATTTGCGCGTTCAATTTACACATTAATACAAGAACAAGAGTCATTGCGTGCATTTATCGAAGAAAAAATGACTGCAAACGCGCCACATTTCACAAGAATTGCGGGCGCACAAATTGGGGCAAAATTGCTTTCAACTGCAGGAAATTTTACTCGATTAGTGAAAATGACTTCTTCCACAATTCAAGTATTAGGTGCTGAAAAAGCATTATTTCGACATTTAAAGACGGGAGCAAAACCTCCAAAATATGGTATATTATTTCAGCATAAATTAGTCAGCCAGGCAAAATTTGCAATACGCGGAAAAGTTGCAAGAATGCTTGCAAATGCAATTTCACTTGCAGTAAAAGCAGATTATTTTCAGAGTACTGATTTTGATTCAAATACACTATATGAAAAAATAGAAAGGATGTAATGATATGAAAGAAACTCGATTAAAAGGAATTTATGAACAGAAAGGATGGTTTTGGACGAAAAATCTCGTGCCTAAGGTGTCTGTCTATGGTGAAAAACTTTTTCGTCAGGGTGAAATTGAGTATCGTCAATGGGATCCAAAACGAAGTAAATTGGGTGCTGCACTCAAAAAAGGAGTGTCACAAATAGGTATTAAACCCGGATCAACAGTTTTATATTTAGGATGTTCGACAGGAACAACAGTCTCGCATGTATCTGATATGGTGGGTGAATCAGGTCGGGTGTATGCACTTGATGTAGCGCCTCGAGTTATGCGTGAAATGGCCTTATTGACTCGTCGACGAACAAATATTGTGCCAATTTGTGCGAGTGCTTCAAATCCATTAGCATATACGCAATTTTTAGAATCAGTTGATGTTGTCTTTATGGATATCGCGCAACCAAATCAAGTTGATATATTTTTACGTAACTGTGAAGCATTCTTAAAACCAACAGGATTTGGACTGCTTGCATTGAAATCACGTTCAATTGATATCACCAAAAAACCAAAACAGGTTTTCACTGAGTCAAAAATACTCATCGAAAAACAAATGAAAATAGTTGATCAACGAACTTTGGATCCATTTGAATTGGATCATGCCTTTTATGTGTGTAAAAAATGAGTTTTTCTGATATTCCTAAAATTGAATCCGATACTTTCTATTTAGAATTAGCTATACGAAGAGCTCGGGAAGAGTGTGATAAAAGAAATATTAATGTCAGAGATGCGCTATTACGAACGAAAAAAAAGAGCGGCATTAAAGTTCGAATGATGGAGCAAGTTCTCACAAAAAGTCTTCATAGTATCTTAGAAAAATTCCCAAAACTGGATGAATTAACTCCATTTTATCAAGATTTAATCAAATTAACACTTGATTATCCTTATTTAAAACGTTCATTTGGTGCAATAGTTTGGGGATTAAAAAAGATTTCAGAATTTTCAGAAATAACCAATAGAAAATTATATGCAAGTAAAACGCCTCAAGATGCGTTATTACACCATAAACGATACATGGGTCGGTGTGCATCTATTTGTAAACAATTACGAGAACATTTAGTTTATTTAGAAGATGCAAGACGGGTAATGCGGTCATTTCCGCACATTAAATCAGGTTTATTTACTGCTTGTTTAGTTGGATTTCCAAATGTAGGAAAATCAACCTTGTTAAATAATATAACTGGCTCTAGTGCTAAAACAGCTAATTATGCTTTTACGACAAAATCCTTGAATTTAGGATATTCGGAATTTCGACATCAAAAATGGCAATTTATAGATACTCCGGGTTCTCTAAATCGTGTCGAAAAGATGAATGATATTGAAAAACAAGCATATCTTGCGATTAAACATGTGTCAAATATATGTGTGTTTGTGTTTGATATACAAAACGAAGTTGAATTTGAAACGCAACAAAAATTACTTAAACAAACGCAAAAAATCCAAAAACATTGTCTGGTGTATTTATCAAAAACAGATATTTTGCCAAAAGCTGATATAGATGAGTTTTTATCGCAATATCCTGAAGCAAGTACGTCAGTTTCTGAGTTGTTGGAAAAAATATATCACTTGCCAGTGTATAAAGACTGGTATAAAGGCCAAATGTCTGAAAAATAGATTGGTTTTTGGACATTTTTTTGTCGTAAAAATCGGTATATTTATAAATAAGAACTTTCATAATTTTCTATGGGTTTTCAAATGGGCGCACACTATAAATTAATCTTCATTTTAACTTTACTGTTCTGTGTATTCATTCCCGTAGCTTTTTCTGGAGTTGTATTTCATGAACCGAGCGATCCTGTTTACTCAAATGCTCATGTTACGGTTAATTTTACCGTCAATATGACGACATATGATTTTTTTCGTGTAGATTTTGGTAATGGTTTTGGTGATGAATTTGAAGATCAGAGTTTTTTTGATAACATATTGTTTGGTGATGGACTGCGAACAATTACTGTTCGAGCATATACTTCACCAAGCTCGTTTGATACTTTTACTCGAACATTTACTGTTGATACTGAGAACCCAGAAGTTTTTATTTATAGCCCAATCTCGCAGACCTACTGGAACGAGCCTGTACTTGTCAATTTGAGTTTTTATGATAAGGGGGGTCTTGCATCGTATTCGTATACTGTGTTTGATAGTTCAAATAGTGTAGATCAAAGCGGTAGTGGTTCACTTTCAGGAACAAACGATACTGCAACATTTAATCTTTCTCCATTAAGTATAGGTGATTATGTGTTAGAAGTAATCGTATTTGATCAAGCTTCAAGGAACGATACGAAAACAGTGTCTTTTTCATATGATGAAGATTTTGTTCCGCCAACTCTGAGTAATGAGACTCCTATAAATGGTTCGTTCATAAATACTACTTCGGTTGATCTCTTTTTCCAGGCATTTGATGCGGGTATAGGATTACACACGTTATATTTTTTATGGGATAACAATAAAGTTAATACGCAATTTTTTCCATCAGCACCTAATGGTCAACTATCTGCAACTGTTACAGCAACAGATCAACAAAATCATACTGTAACATTTTTTGCAAATGACTCTCTTGGAAACAATATTTCACGAACTCATTGGTTTGTGGTTGATACTATTGCTCCATCAATTGATATTTTGCATCCTGAACCACGTCCAACTGAATTAGATGCATACAATATGACTGAGTTGGATATTAATGTGTCAATATCAGATGATTTTTTTATTGAAAATGCGACTTTGAATGTTTTTGTGAACAATGTTTTAAATAATTCAATATCACTTGTCCCAAATGCAACTTTAAACACAGTAATACGAGATTCATTATATGATCTATCAATTCCTAATTACCAGTTTTTCGATGAGCGAAATATAACATTAGAAGTTGAAGCGTTTGATCGAGCAGGAAATAAACAAGTAGAAACTGTTTCTTTTTGGGTCATTAATCCATTAGTAGGTCACCCAAAAATGACCATAAATGTTAGTCCCATCTCAAACTATGTTACGAGAAATGGTACAATTTGGGCTGTATTAAATACATCGGATATACGTTTCATTTTCGATGTTTCTGATAATACTGCAGTAAAAGATGTAAGGTGGCTCGACGGTAGTCTTAGCCCGACGGGAATTATTTTTTGTTCTAATATAAATAAACCTCAAGATATTTGTATACAAGATGCAGTGGGAATATCAGATGGATTTTATAATGAAACATTCATGGTTCGAGATATATTTTTGAAAAATAATACGAACACGACACAATTTATTATAGATACAAAACCTCCTGAGCTACGTGCGTTTTTCCTCAATTACACTGGTGATTATCAAGAGTTATCTCAAATAGGTCCGGCTCCAGTATTAAATTATACTGAAGTGACATTTAATATGAGTTTATTTGATGAAGTAGAATTAAAAAATGTAACTTACAGTGTAACTGCTGATCGTTCAACTCAGATTTTTTCAGGTAGTACCAGTTTTACTCCAGGAGATACAAATAGAACTGTTGAATTCACATTTGATTTATTGGCTTTTGACGAATATGATTCAACACTAACGGTCATTGCATATGATTTAGTTGGGAATCGAGTGGAAAAAAGTTTTGATTTTATTGTCTTTAATATGACTGAGAATCCTCCGAATATTAGTATTGAAAAACCAAGTCTGGGAAGTACATATACAAATAGTTTAGTTGATTTTGATATACGTGTTGTAGATAATGGTCTTTTAGATACTATACGGTATACGCTTATTAACTCAACAGGAAGTGTAAAATTTTCAGAACGAAAACAATTAACTCCGTTATTAGTAAATGAAACAGTATGGGAATTTCAGCGTGATATAGAAGTTGATGATAACTATACTTTGGTTATTTTTGCATATGATACTTTTGGAAAAAACAATACTGAAACTATAGATTTTGTTGTAGATGCAAATCCTCCCGTCATAGATGTATTTTATGAACATAATGATACTTTTGAGGTGCTACAAAACAATTCGAGAATAAATCAAACACAATTTCGATTTAATATTAGTTTATTTGATACAATAGGTCTGCAAAATGTTTCATTTTATTTTCTAAATGATACGTCAAAAGGATTTCGAAGTTCTACATTGAGCGGGAACAGAGATTATTTTGTGACAGATGTAGATTTTGCAGATTATGATTTGTCTTTATTTGATGAACAAAATGTGAGTATGCATATTACGGCATTTGATATAAGCGGAAATAATAGAACAAAAACTCTGTATTTTACGCCAGTTAATATGACTGAGAATAAACCTAATGTAACTATTCTAAGTCCTGATTTTCGACAAAATAATAATGTGACAAATCAGCAAGATTTATTTTTCTTGTTTAATATAACTGACAATGGTATTATTGATACTGTGTGGTATGAAGTATTTGATTTAACAAGAAATGAGCAAAAATCATTCATATCAAAAAATTTTGCATCAGATGGCCTCAGTCAATTATTGTATACTGAGGAAACCTACTCTTTTTCACAAGATGGTAATTACTCGTTACGTGTTTGGGCAAATGATACTTTTGGAAAAGAAGAGTATCAAGAATATTCATTCATAATTGATTCAACACCTCCAACGATTGATATTGTGCAGATACACAATATGACATTTAATCAAATAGGTCAAAAATTTGACGTTACTGGAAACATTAGTAATGTTACATTCAAAGTGAATTTTACTGATATGTTTGGTGTGGATAATGCATCAATTAGCGTATCAAGTCCAACTGTAAGTAGTAATATACTAAAAAATATAAGTTTTATCCAAAAAAGCTCTTCTGAAGAGTGGATATTTACACTAAACTTAACTGATTTTG
>JBLKOV010000024.1:0-6178 GCA_047603085.1 Candidatus Woesearchaeota archaeon | reverse complement strand
TAAAAGCAAAATAATTCCTAGTCCTACAAGACACCCTGCTAATATGGGTGGCATTGCGGGATAAAATTTGTCTTACTATACAAAAATAAAGAGAAGTGAAAGCGCAATAGTTGTACTGATTGCAATAATAATTCCACTGAAAATACTTCCGGTAAATTTCATAACAGCTCCTGCAAAAAGCAGTGAAAACGCAATATCTCCACCGCCAATAATAGCATGTGATGCTACTTGGTATGGTTTATGAGGACTCGGATCAATCATTTTTTTTGGTCTTCCTCGTTTTCTCATAGGAGGTTTTACTTCTTTTGATACTTTTCGATTACCTAATTGTGATTTAACCCAGACTCCTGCAAGCATTTCTGATTTCATGGATGACTCAGCTAATGTAACCATATGTTTTGAAATAAAGACCATGTAAAAATCATACACTGCGATGAGAGTTAAAAGAACAATAGCTGAATATATATTTAAAATAGGTACAAGAATTGCAGCTAACCCGCCATAGATAAACAATTCTGTAAAATTATGCACATGTTGATTTGGACGGAATATCTTCCATATACCTAAAAAGAGTGCAATTAGTATTGTAAGTACAATTGTGACTGTTTGATTCGGAAGTACTCGCTGAATAAATGGATAAAACGCAAATGAAAGTGTGACACTTACACTTAACAAAAACCAAATTTTCCAGAGTCGTAATATATTATATTTGATAATGACAAAAATTAACGCGGTGGCAATAAGAACTGCAATAATAATTGGAATAAAACTCAGTGTTTCGTTTTCAATCTGAAGGGGTTGGACAACATATGCATCAGGAACAAATGTTGTTTCTCCTGTTTGAGCAGTTGTTGTGAAATCTATGTATTGAAGTAAGACGAGTATCCCGATACATTGAGCAAGAAAGAATAAAAGTAATAATTTTGCAACAACGGGCATTTGATGTTTCATAAAATATAATTGAAAAATACTCTTTTATATACTTTCTGTTCTTACAGTGAGCTACCATAATTTGTGTAAATTCAAATCGCCTGGAAGGCACATATAATTTTCTGAGTGATTTTCACATCTTCAAAACTTACATACCTCTCTTCTATGGTGCTGCATCCCCGTAAGGGACATCCCCCTGCGACGCACCCATTACATTTCTTTAAGAAGTTTTGACCTGATGATGTATAAATCACTCGTTTTAATGGCAGTGCCGTCCGAACACATATTTTTTAAATATCGTATTACTGATTCCATATATGATACCTTTTTTACGAGTTATGATTCGAATTATTTCAAAACCTGAAGATACTGTGGACGATATAGAAGAATTTCTGACTCACATAAGTTGTATTGATACAAAAAAAGAAAAAGTTCCAATACAAAAAGACTCGTTTGTAAATGCACGAGAAGAGACACAGTATATATATACGTTAATACTCGAAAAGAAACGGCATGTACGAAAATTTACGGAGAATTTTTTTCAATCATTACCAATTGCTGCGCATCAAACACTTTTAGAACAGATTCAAGAACGGATAGATGATGAGTGTCGATTTTATCTTCGATTACAAAAAAAATCTGCATTTCAACATGCATATGAGCTAACTGATTCAGGCGATTGCGTGCATTTTACATTTGTCGTTGAAGCACATCCTGCAAGAAAAGAACGTGCTGTGGGGGCTGTAGAAAGTTTTTTAAATACACAAATGAAAAACACTATATGAAATACAGACCTATGGCAGATTCGCTGATATTAACTGCGCTGATAAGTTTACTTGTGTTTGGTATATTAACGCTAAATGGAACAATACCATTGTCATGGGGATTTACATTTATTCTCTTATCAGTTATTTACATTATTGCATCAGTTGTATCGCTAACACCTGATGAGTGAGGAACCAAAAATGAATACAATACAAACTAAGGGATTACAAGAAATACCTACTGAATTTCAAGATAAGGTAAATGAGAGAATAGCGCATTATCATGCACAATATGAACAAAAAATTGGAACATTTGATGAGTTACATGTAACATGTAAAAAAATACATCAAAAAAGTGAGAATGGAAATCCCATTTATGAGTATAATGCAAATTTAATAATTGGTGCAAAAGTACATCATGCACATGCAGAAGACTATGATCCAATTGATGGGATTAATGATGTGTTAGAAAGTATTTTCCAACGAGTCTTAAAAGAATAAAGAAAGAAGAAATTATTCTTCTTTAGATTTAGCAACTTTTTTGGTTGCTTTTTTTGCCACTTTTTTCACAGTTTTTTTTGTTGCAGTCTTAGTAGGTTCTTTTTCTCCAACTTCTTCTGATTTTTCTGGTTCAACTTCAACAACTGGTTTTGTTGTTGTTTGTGTAGTTGGTGCTTTTACAGCCGGTTTTTTCTCCTCAACTTTTGGAGTTTCAACCTTTTCACCAAATAATCTGACTGAAACATTATGTTTATCATCTTTTACTGCGATTATTTTCACTTTCATGATAGGATTACTCATCCCATTTTGCCAAATATGTTCATTTAACTTCTCACTGAGTTTAAATGTTGAACATTTCATATGTTTTTTGACAAACACGCCAAGTTCTCGTATTGCTTTTTTTGTACGCCGTGTTCTTGGAGCTTTGAGTGTTCCTTTTCGAAGTGAAACCGTATAAATTCTTTCAATAGCCATTTTCTTCCTCTATGCTTTGGTTTTAGTTCTTCTCCAATTTCGCTTCACTGCAGTATGACGTCCAGGGTGTACTCGCCGACCTTTCCCATATATTTTGAGAACAGTCCAAAAAGGTGCCCATCGTGTCATTTTTCCCAATTTAATTAATCGAGTTTTTTTACTATGATGTTTATTTGTTGCCATCTTTTTCCACCTTTGCGACCTTTCCTGCTGATACGTCAAGTAATTTTTGACCTTGAGGAGTTATTGTTCGACCTTTTCGATTTCCAACCATGCTTTGTTTGATAAGTCCTGCTGCTTCTAATTGTTGAAGTGCTTTTCGTGCGACACTACCAGAACCAAGTTCGAACCGAGATTTTTTATATCCTCGTCGTTTTTTCCCACCATATTTTATTCGAAGTTTATTTGTCCCAATTGGACCAATTTCTGCAACAGTTCGAAGAATTGCTGCGCATCGAACAAACCACCAGTGTGGATTAATTGGTTGTCTTTCTCGACTTACACCAGTTTTGACAAATGCTGCCCATTCTGGTGATTTAATACTTTCGTTTTTTTGTAGTTCTTCACTTACAGCTTCGATAACTGCTGTAGGCGGAACATCTTTATATGTTACCATTGTGTACCCTCCATAATTTATTGTGCTTTCGCACGGGTTGGGCTATCATATAGCCAATATTGAGGAGAAAATCTGTTTCATTTATAAAGGTAGTGGTAAAGCTGATTCGATATTTGAAGGACACAATATTTATATAGTACACGTACATACACAATACTATGGCCACAAAAACGATATCAATAACGCAGGAAGCATATGATATTTTAAAATCTTGGAAATCTGAGCGAGATAGTTTCTCATCTGTCATAGTTAAGCTTTCCAAAAAACCTGATATTTTAGCGTATGCGGGAATTTTATCTCAAAAAAGAGGAGCTGAACTTACATATAAAATAGCTGAATCTCGAAAAGAATCAAAGGAGAGATATTCGTGATTGCTGATACAACAATTCTTATTGACTTTTTAATAGGAAAAAAAGAAGCAATTGCCCAATTTGAACAGGTTAATATATGTACAACATCTATTTCAGTGTTTGAAGTAGTCCAAGGTCTAAGCGAATCAGAAAAAGAGTTATTTACAGAATTCTTACAAAACATAAAAGTGCTTTCCTTTCAATGTGAAGATGCAGTAGTGGCAGGCAGTATTTATGCAGAACTTAAATCTCAAGGAAAAGAAATTGATCCAGAAGATTGCATGATAGCTGCAATTGCGTTACGACATGAAGTTGCAATTCTTACTCGAAATGTGAATCATTTTTCTCGAATTTCGAATCTACGCGTAAAATCATACTGAGTTAAATTTGTTAGTTAGCTATACTCTTTTTTATTCAATTCGCCATTCAAAATATTCGACATTTTTTGCATCAATTGCTTCACGAAGATGTTTTTCTTGCTGTGACAACCGTGATTTTCCGCTTTTAACTTCAACAAATGTGATTTTGGTTATACATTTTTCATCTGCTCCATGAAATACGATAAAATCAGTAGGTTTTCCCACAAAGACACATTCTGATGGTTTAAACGGAAAATTTGGGAGAAAGGGTGCTAATTGTTCTGATACTTGTCCTCCAATGATTGCTCTTGATGCTTTGAGCCGTTTTGGGAGAATATATTTTTCCCATTCTCTGTGTTTTTGTATTGTGCCAATAAATTTTCCGATGTAAAACGCAATACCTGCTATGAGAAGTACTGCCACGAGTATTGTAATAAGTTCCATAACTTTTTCATATCCAACAAGTATTTAAACGATTTGTGTCTACACTTGTCTTATGCTTCAAATACCATATGAGAAACTTTTATCGTACATTGTCGAAGAATCTGATAAATCGCAAGATGAAATTGAAACGCTTGTTGCAAAGAAATTAGATGAGTTTTCAGGTTTAATATCACAAGAAGGTGCTTTGCATGTTGTTGCACATGATTTAGGTGTTTCGCTCACTGATCAAATTCAAACTCCACTCTCAGTCAAGGATATCAAACCGGGTCAAAAAGGAGTAAAAATTGAATGTAAAATTCTCAAAAAATATGCTGTTTCAACATTTGAACGCGAGCAAGGAAAAGGAACTGTTGGTTCAATCCTCATTGGTGATGAGACTGGAGTTATGCGAATAACATTTTGGCATGAACAAACGACAAAAATGGAAGAGTTAACTGAGGATTCAACATACACTTTTGAAAATTTGACTGCAAAAGATAATCAGGGAAGAACAGAATTGACTTATACACAGTCATCTTCAGTTTCACCGCTTGATAAAGACATTACAGTGTCACAACAAACACAACCAGTTCATGTTGAAAAACGTACAAAAATTGCTGATGCAACAGTTCAGTCTCGGGTGCGTTTTTTTGGGACAATAGTGCAAGTCTTAAAACCAACCGTGTTTATTATAGATGCTCAGACTCGAAAACGAGTTCGAATTCAAGACTCTGAATTTGACAAAGAGCAACACGAATATTCAATAGTTGGAAATATTTTGCTTGATGATGGAACTGAAGTTATTCGATGTGCCGTATTTAGTGAAACATGTGAATCATTATTTGGATTTATAATTAGTGAATATCTCTCTAATAAAGACAATGAAGCATATTTTGAGGAGAAAAAAACTGAATTATTGGGATTACTTGTGAGTGTTATTGGTCGTGTGACAAAGAATGATTTATACGATAGAGTTGAGTGTATCGTTTCTTCTATTGAAAAGAATCCCGATCCATCTTCAGTTTAGCAATATGTTTGAGATTTATGGATAGGAAATAGATAGTAAGTAAGAAAACCAAATCCTTATAAAGATTTTACCATTTACTTAGTATATGGCTTTGGGTCGAGAAAAATGGAAAGTGTATGGTGATGTCTTTGATCAGTTTACATTACAGAATCTTCATAAATTAGAATCACAGGGTTTTTTTACCGAATTACAGGGCTCTCTCTCCTTGGGCAAAGAAGCACATATTTTTACAGCTACAAAAAAAGATGGTTCACTAGTTATTGTAAAGATTTATCGCTTACAGAATAGTTTTTTTCATAAGATGTATTCCTATATACGAACTGACCCCCGGTTTTCACATTTGAAAGGAAAAAAGCGACATATTATTTTTCATTGGGTCAAGCGAGAATTTCGAAATTTACTCAAAGCTCGAGAATCAGGGCTTGATGTACCAACTCCGTATATTTGTTATCAAAATATCATTGTCATGCAGTTTATTGGAAATCAAAAAGCTGCGCCCCAACTCAAGAATGCAGAGGTGGTTGATCCTGAGAGTTTTTTTACACAAATACTCAATCAAGTAACACTTTTATACAAAGAAGCTAAACTTGTACATGGGGATTTGTCGGATTTTAATATATTATGTTATGAACAAAAACCAATTATTATTGATATGAGTCAAACAACACCTGTTGATGACCCTAATGCTGAGGAGTATCTTCGCCGTGATATATCAAATCTTCAAAGAATTGCTA
>JBLKOV010000023.1:0-6188 GCA_047603085.1 Candidatus Woesearchaeota archaeon | reverse complement strand
ATGATCTATTGATGGACCTTGATGATTCACATAAAATTCAAATCCCTGTACGCTGTAATCACCAGAATTATTATATGCTAACAAATATGTTTCACGAGCACGAGTAAAAGTATGACTAATAGTTTTTGTACACTCAAATAAGTTTTCACCAATTACATTACAGGCTTCAAACGAACTGTGATTCCCATTGTTTCGATAAAGAACTGTATTTCTCGTTACATTTTGAGTACTTTCTGTACTTTCAACTTGTGCTGTTATAACTAAATCATCCTCAGGCCGAACAATATCTATTACGTCATCCTGACCAACTATAACTGCTGAAGAAATTGAACCTGCGTATGTAAATGGCATAGTGAGTACTAAAAAAATAAAAAATAAACTCACTACTTTTTTTTCTCCTATTGAAAAAGGTCTTACTGGATGTTTTGTCTTATTCATTGTATAATTGGTTGTAATACATTTACATTTGATATAAACGCATTTTCGTGTTCCTCTAATAATTCTAATAATTCTATTTGACGTCTATCTTCTTCAACGCTGTGTAGATCGTACCCACTCACAACAAAGGAAATAAGATTTGCATTATCAAGCATTTGAGGTGTTAACCGCCAATATTGTGATTCTTCTGTAAACATAATTGTTGCTGAAACTAATGAATCTAATTCAAATTCCGGAATAGTAAAGCATGTTTTAAATGGCCAACTACCCGCACATCTTCGAGACTCAGGTATATATAATGTTGATAAGTCTAAAACCGTTCCTTCTATCTCATATAATCCGGGAATCAAATCAATATTATCGACTGTTTGTGTTCCATCACCCGAATATACTATTGAAGCAACATGGGGCTGTACAGTTTGTGGGACATTGACTTGAGTAAGTGTTATAACCGCTCGTTCATTTGGAGACAAAAACATATTTCTATTTGAAAGTCCCCAATTATCAGGATTTTCCGTATCCTCTGACCTATATTGTATAGGTCTTTTCACTACTTGTATATCAACAGATTGAATTGGTTCAAGTTCAATAATACCGAGGTCATGACTTTGATCTAAATTCGTTGAAAACGTATAATGTTGTGGTGCATATTCAATATGATTAAGCATCAAAAGTCCACCTAAACAAATCGGAAACTGAGTTGAAATATTCCCATCTCTTGAAGTTGTCGTTACAACACACGACTCTCCTCCACAGTCTGTTATAAAAGTGACATCCGGAATTGGTTCTTGTGTTTTTCTGTTCACAACCTGACCAGTAATCAATCCACTATTTCGTTGTTCTAGATCACAGTATAAGGTAGAGTCATCAACAAAACCTTGCGCATCTAATACATCTATTAAACTAAAGTCACGTTCAAAAGATTCTGTTAATGGCAAGTTTGAACGAATATTCCCCTCACCTGCAAAAATAAAAGTATATCCTGAATCTGAAAAAGCAGTTGGGTCACTTATTCTTACCGTATACGGAAAAGATATATCGTACCTCGTTCGAAATTCATTGACTGCCAAGAATGGAAACATACTTAGACTCAATGTTGAAGGTTTGATAACTTGTTGACCGTTATTTAACTGGAAAAAAATGTCCCAATCAGGACGATAATTAAAATTCACAGAAAAATCAGAATATCTTTCTCGATAAAAAGAATCATCTGTTTGTAATGGTATGGTTTGTACTGCTGTTAGACGCTCCAGAATAATGTTATTTCCAAAATTACGAGACTCGTAATTAGCAGCATTTGAAACTTGAATACCACCAATATGACGCACTAAAATATCTTGCACTATTCGCTTGACATCCTGCGTAACCCACATTGCAGTTTCTACGGGATTCGTTGTTCCTCCAAAAAAAGGAGGTAAATTATCCCTACTCGTTCCTTGATAATTTGAAATCGCGTGTAACAAGACATTTTCTACATAGTCATGATTTATTTGGACATCTAAAAGGAGTGTTGCATACTCATAAATTCGTAAGAAAGGGACATCAAGAATAGTTTCATATTGCGATATAAATTGCTCAGCATTTCCTGTTTGAGCCGTAAGAGGATATTCTACGTAAACTCGAACATCATTTTCCCGGAACATAACAGTTGCTTGTGGTCGACGTTCAACAGAGATTTCATACCCCGCCTCTACTAATGACGCAAAGGAACCAACACATGTTCTGAGTTCTCGTTCAATGTACTGCTCAAGTTGATTTTGAACTGAATCGGGTGTTCCTTCTAATGGTGGATAATGTGTAAAAAAGAAACAATCCCCATCGCACTGATTATCACTTGCTAGAAACCACCAGTATGGTACAAATGTTTGAGAACGTTCACTTAAGTATACCCCGTCAGCATTTGTTGGATTAGCACGATTCCCAAAAAGACCAAAACGCGTTGGTTCAATGTATCCACCTTGAGAACCTGCCAAACGAATACCTCTTTCTGAAACTGAACGAACACATTCAGATACATATTGTTGCACTACTGCAAATTCTTGCGGTACTGACTCTGTAACTCTCAGTTCGTCCTCTTGCGTATCACCAGCATCAACAATTAAGTAGACTGACACTACTCCTAAAAGAATTACTACACTCACAATTATGAATAAACTTACCTGAGCTATTTTATGCAATGACACACCTCACTTATATTTTGTGACAGTTCATTTTTAAAGTTTTTGTTTCAAAGCCACTAAAAAGAGCATAAATACAGAAATAGCAGTAATTTGTCGAAAAATATGCAGAAAAGTTTCAAGAAAATATAAATCACTCATCTCACAAATATATTTTATGGCACAAAATATTATTATGCAATTAGGTCGAGACTCGATTGATGATATCATCCAAGTCGAAGACGAAAACGGAATTCTGCAACAACAAGAAGGTTTAGTTCGTTACTTACCTCTTGGAATGATTGACAAAAACTTTTCGGATGTATTTCACTATATGACCAATACAAATGGTGATGAGTATAACCCGCAAATGAACCCCGAGGAATCACATCTGGCCTCAGAGTATAGAGTGCTTGCAGATAATCCCGAACATTTACGATTTCATCCAAAACTCAATGGGGACTATAATACCGATATTGCCTTTTTATGGAATGACTCAGTTCGGGAAAATCTCGGCCAAATGGTGCAACCAAAGGAAATAATCGTAGATGGTCAAAAACGAGTATACAAAAGTATTGATCTCATGGTAAAATTTGAAGCAGGGGGAGGATATGAGTAATTCACATCCTTTTTCAGAGCTTGTCACACAGTTTGGTCGTATTTATTGTTTGAACGATGCTATTTTGATTCCATCAAAACCCGTGTCAGAATTTCACTTTGATACTCTACGACCATGTGATTCACGACAACGATTTGAAAAACGATTTGCACGAAAACATAACTTAGAACTATCTGCAATGGATATTATTAAAGACCGGTATCTTTACGATAAACAAGCAACACAGACAAATGAGAATAGTATTCATTCTCCGTTTACACAAAGAAACACCCTGTATGAAATAACATCCTATGGATTTTATGCATATCCCCTTTTAGCACAGAAACGTATCGATATGACAAAACGTGAAGAAGTCTGTAACACATATACACTTCCCGACTTACACACCATAACCGATTTATCATATCAGCATGGTGAAAAAAATATTGAATTCAAAACCCAACTTTTCGGTGAAACACAAGTGAGAACACAACTTCCAGCTTTTGCATGTAAGATAGAGCAAACATATTATACTTTTGATGCAGTAACACTCCAATTAGATTTTCGTGATCTTGGTTCAGACCTCATTATTAACGGACCACCAAGAACTGCACATCACTATAATCACTTTTTTGTATGGGATAGTAACGAAATTTGCTATGGGAGTGACGAGCGTTGGCAAAGAAAAAACATCGAATTTTTTCGCATGTACCCAAAACAAGTAGGAGCTCACAAAATTGTTGAGACACTCAAAGAAGCAGAGTATGTTCTGCATTACGGATACGCAAACAAAGAACTCACACCAGTCAAAGAACGAAATTCATCTGACATCCCAAAGAGCTCAATATACCCCCTCTTTCATAGAGTGTACGAGAATAGAATACAATGAATCATCAAAGTAGTAATCGAGCGTTTTTCAAAGAAAAACAAGACACTATTTCAAACCAACAGGTCTTACTCTTCGGAGAATCTTTGACAACTGAATACACCATATTAAATCTTGCAGGTCTAGGTTTTGAACATATTCTTCATTTCTCACCTACAATCAAACCAAAAACACACAGTGTTTTAGCTCCACTCAGTCAAAATACTCGGTGGATGTACAATGTGTCCGATACTATGAATACCTATTTGCCTTTTGTTCAATATGAAGCCTTTAATAGCCAAGTATTAAATCATATCGTATCTGAATTCAATCCCACGATTGTAGTTGATACATCGCAAGATTATGGTGAAAAGATAAAACACGCACGACTTGCTCAAAAACTTTCAATACCCTATATAGGTGTTACAACCACACCGCTTGAAATCATACTCCATCACACACCCATACGAACACAACAAACAGCACAAAAATATACTATGCAAATGCTTGGTGGTACATTACTTGCAGACGAAGTACGAAAACATACTGTCCTCTTTAGTGAAAACGAACAAATAACAACTGATACACAGCATATATCCTTTGCATATGACCACGCTACGAAAAAACCAATACGATGGAAAGCTAAACCACTCAATTCAGTTGGAATTGTAGGCGCAGGAGGAATTGGTACATTTACTGCATTAGCCGAGGTACTCAAAGGAACGAAGAATATATGTATTTATGACCCCGACACAGTTGAAATACAAAATTTGAACCGTCAGATGCTTTATGCACCAGCTATCGGAAAATCAAAAGCAGAGACACTCAAAAAAAGACTTGAGCAAATCAATCAACACATACATATTGAGGCCTACACTCAACGATTTGAAGATGCCCAAAAACAACCATTTGATCATCTCTTTTGCTGCACCGACACATACCAATCTCGATTACTTGTTGATGAATACGCTACTCAGACGCAGACACCGCTTTTAGAAGGAGGGTGTACCCCCACTCTTGGAGTCGTGAGTCAATATGTCCCGAAATTCACACAGACAATTACGCAAAAACGAAATCTGGCAGAGTTAGCACAACAAGAAAAAGATACACCCTCCGAGCCACGAAGTTGTGCAACACAAGCCAATCCCTCCGTCATCACGCCAAATGCAGTGATCGGAATATTATTAAGCCTGTATGCTAATTATCAAATAGATGACCAGAATCACGTGACATATTTACAAAAAAACCTTAACTTTAATTCATTACTCACCAAAAAATTTTACGCATAACAATGAAACACAACCAAGAACTCGAAGATATAATTCAAGATGCAGTAACTGTGCGAATGAATACAAAGGCGTGTATAAAATCCCAATACATAAGTACAAGAATTTGTGAACTGACTACGGCATCTGTCGAAGTTGGATTTTTATACGGTGGTACAATGGAAAAAAAAGATGGCAAAACAATACTTGATATTGAAGATATTTATCTCCCCATTGAGCAAAAAATAACCTGCGGTACATTCCAGTTTATTCGTGGCGTATCAAAAGCACACACGTATTTTAAAGAGAACGATAAACGAATTATTGGTTTAGGTCACTCACATGCAGATTTTGATGTATTTCATTCTGATACCGATTATGATAATTTGCGCTCACTTGTCATTAGTGAAGGAAGTCGTTTTCGATATTCTCAAAAAAAACCAAAAGAAGAAACACACTATGAAGAATGTGATCAAACAGAAAGTACATTTGAAACAACATATTATGAATCCTCATCAATACAGGAATCAGCAAAAATATTTCCCAGTCTCGTCTATAATCGTGTCGGCAATTTTCATGCAGGATTGTCCTATTTTCAAGAAGATTTTGGTGTTATTGAACATTTTGATATAAAAAAATATAATGTTCACACAGCACTATCAGATGAAGAAAAAAAAGAAATTGATTCGCAACTCGTGCAAATCTTAGAATATAATAATCTTCCTGTGAACCAGGAAGCTATTCATCAAAAACAAACAGTCCAACTCGACTATCAGATTTGACATCATTTGCTCTTGCAACAATAAATCGAACTTTTGCTTTTTCAGATTTTTTTACCATCTGTTCAGTTACTGTTCCATCAATTA
>JBLKOV010000022.1:0-6239 GCA_047603085.1 Candidatus Woesearchaeota archaeon | reverse complement strand
TTACCAACTATTGGATGTTCTATATTATATGCTGCATGTACAACATTTTCGTCATCCCATAATTCTTTTACCAATACATTACAAATGGTATTATCTGCTCCTTCAAGCTCAGCTTGAAAACGAGTTTTATTATCTTCTATTACATGAAACTGCATTATGAATCCTCCAATTGATGTGATTATGGATGTATTTAAAAAGTTTCTGTTCTCCAGACCACATATGGGATGATAAGACATATATTTTTAAAAAGATATTTTCAAATGAACATTATAGAAAAGTTATGTGTTACGCAATAAATATATATAAATAGTTTTGATATTTTATTGAATAGGGTGACAATGGTATCATTATTTAATTTACATAAAAGTAAACTTCATACAAAAGAAGATATTATTCGTCAGTCTTTTCAACGAGTCAAAGAAGAACTTTCTGAACATCTTGATGCAATTAACGATAACACAAACGAAATACAAGCAAATTTTGAGCATATGCAAGAACTTGAAACAAAAATTGATAAACTCAATGAAAAATTTGACAAAATACTTCATATGCTACAAGGCAATACGCAACAGAAAGAAACATTCCAAGTTGAGCCACTCACATTACGAGAACAAGAAGTGTTTATTGCACTCTATACAAAAGAATCATCGCTCTCATATCAAGAAATATCACAACGTACAGGATTACCTGTCGATTTGATTAAAAGTATCATCCAATCAATGATCGCAAAAGGCGTTCCAATAATAAAACGATATCAAGAAGGAGATTTTGTCTTAGAAATTGATTCTGAATTCAAACAAACACAAACAAAAAAAAATATTTTACAATTAAACGAACAAATCATGCAACATATGGTCTATCAAAATTAAATGACTTCTCAAATACAACATATTCAACATTTGCTTCAAAATTCTCATAACCCGTTATTTTTCTACGATGACGATGTTGACGGTCTTTGTGCATTTTTACAACTCTATAAAACGTACAGAAAGGGTATAGGAATTCCATGCAAATCAGCTCCAAAAATACCAGCATCTTACGTGAAAAAAATTGAAGAACATTCGCCCGATCTCATTGTTATTTTAGACAAACCTGAAGTTGCAGAAGAAATACTATCTTACTCTGTTCCAATAATTTGGATTGATCACCACGAATATCAAGAAAATCGAGTTCAGTATCTTCATTCTTCTACCAAATCAACATCAGAATTAGTATATCAGATAACGCAAAACTACCCATTAGAAGCAATTTGTGGAAGCATAGCGGATTGGCGAGTTCCAGAACATTTTCATACATTTCAAAAAACCCATAGCAAACTTTGTCCAAAACCATATACGACAGCACCAGATATTTTATATAAAACACAAATTGGAAAAATTTGTGAAATATTAGCATATAACTTAAAGAGTGCATCCAAAAAACTGAAAAAAAGTCTGCAGATACTTCAGCGCAGAGAAATATTATCAGATATTCTGACTGTTGCAGATGATGACTGCGAATATATTCGAAAGCAATATGATAATATCAAGACAGTATTTGATGAGGAGTTTCAAAATTTTACTGAACAATGTGATACGAAACAAAAAATTTGTGTGTTTACACATTCAATACCTCAAACAAGTTTAACACGCGAGTTGAGCAATAAACTTCATTATACATTTCCCGATACACTCATCATAGTTCGACGCTTCAGTCAGAATTCATTTAAGTGTTCAATACGAAGTCCAATTAATCATAATGTAGCTGCAAAATTAGCAGAGATATTTACCAAGATACCAGGTCATGGTGGCGGTCACTCAAATGCCTGTGGAGCTTGTGTGTTTGAAGATGATTGGGACTTTTTTTATACAGAATTGTCAGAAGAATTTACGTAAAGTTTATAAATTACTCATATTTCATTACAACAAAGCACTGGTAGTACAATGGCTAGTATTCGGGCCTTCCAAGCCTGCGATCCGGGTTCGAATCCCGGCCGGTGCATTCTTCACCGACTCGGATTCGAACATTCTGCGATTAACATCCTGAAGTTTTTGTTTGTGTGACAAACTGCAAACAATCCCGGCCGATTCATAGTACATCTGGGATTCAAATCCCTAAATTTAGATATATTTCTCCGTAAATTTACGCGCAGGTACTAAATAAGCTTCATCTTGTATTTTTGTCCCACAATAATAAAGAAAATGCAGTTAATAGATTATAATACCACACTTTTTCCATAACTCAAAACATTAAGATATTATCATTCTCAACAGTACATGTGTTATTTCAAACCAAATGTTCGCATCATATTAATACTAAATTACGAAACCAACTCTAATATTAAAAAAACAACAAGAATCCAAAATACGCAACCACCCCTGCAAGTGTTATATACACCAAACACGGAATGAGCGTGAGCTTTAATATGTCTTTTTCCTTATTCTGTAATTTAACCGTTGATTGTGCGGCAACAATATTGGTCAAAGAAATCATATTTCCAACTGCTGCACCTGTTAATTGGAGTGCGAGTATAAGAAACACAGGTAGACCAGCCATTACTGCTGCTGCTTCTTGTAACTCACCAAATAATAAATTTGAAACAGTTGCAGAACCTGCAACAAATGTTCCTAAAACACCCACAAAACCAGAAACGAAAAGTAAGTAGTCAGTCCGTAAAATAGAGGCAGCTACTTGTATCATTCCATCAAGATTTGATGCATTCGTATGGGAGTGCACCATAATTTGGACAAATGAAGTAATTGCTAAGATAACAATAAAAGGATAATACAATTTTTTTGACACATCTACTGATCCTTGAGATAAACTCCAAGTATATGTTCCGTAAAAACTATAGAACAACACAACAAGAAGAAAAATAATTCCAGGATTAAATGGATTAAAAGTATGAGATATTGTATCTGATAGTGAGATAAACCACACAAAGTCAAATGTTTGAGATATATATCGAATTATAACGAAAAGTGAGATAAATAATATATATGGCATGAACACAAAATGAAGATCTGAAAATAAGATATCACCTTTATGCAGTGATTTTCTCTCTGTGAAATAACGTTGAAACACAATAAATATTCCCGCACCAATTATTGAACCAAGTAATGTTGGAAAATCATATCCAACGTAGGATATTACGATAAATGGTATGGCAAAACTGATTGTTGCAAGAAGACCTAACGGAATTGCAGCATAAAATGACTGTAAGCTCCGATCTTTTTTTTGAAATTCATATACTGCCAAAATACTCAGAGGAATAACTGCTAAAACTATTGAATTTAAAATAGCTGTTGTGAATGTCACTCCAGTAATATCAACAGTTTCAAAACCAACACGTAGAGGTGTTCCGACAGCACCAAACGCAACTGCGGTACTATCGCCAATTAATGCAATTGCAACAGCTGCAACAGGAGTAATTGAAAGCGCAACTAAAAGAGGTGCGACAACTGCGGCAGGAACACCAAATCCAGCAGTACCTTCTAAAAATCCAACAAAGAAAAAACCCAAGAGTAAAATCTGGACTCGTTTATCATCTGATAAGAGTGTTAATAACCGTTGAAGTTTTTTCATTCTCCCACTATTTTTGTAAAAATATACGTATAATAGAGCACCACCCACAATCAACGCTATATCTATCCCCACAAAAATACCTTTGTAGATTGCCGCACCAAGTGTGAGTGTTTCAATTTGCCAAATATAAACTGAGATACCTATTGTATATAATAATGTTAGAATAGATGAGTATAAGAGCTTGACATGAAAAACTAAGAGCAGAATCAAAATAAGTACTAATGGGCTTATTGCAAGAAAAAAAAGCATTCCAAAATTCATACACACATTGTCGCTTTTTCATTTATAAACATTTGTGAGTATTACACAGTGTCACTGAGAATTTTCAGATGTATTTTCCGATTGTGTTGCATCGTGCGATGTTCCCATAAAAAAATTCCTTGCCATGTACCAAGAACAAGTTTTCCATTATCAATTGGGATACAGAGCGAACTCTGTGTTAACATCGTTTTAATGTGCGCAGGCATATCATCATCGCCCTCGTATTGATGCGTGTAATTCTCAATGATTCGAGGTACATGTTTTTCAATCCACGTCAGTAAATCATCTTGCACAGAACCATCAACACATTCATTTAGTAGCAAACTACAAGATGTATGCGGACAAAAAATACAGAGCATACCCGACACTACTGCTGTTTCTTTCACATATGATTCTATATCTGATGTGATAGCATGTAATCCATAGTTCGTCTCATATGTCAGTGTTTTCATACAGTTTCATACAACGCACATATTTATAAATACTTTGTCAATTCACACACGTATGTGTACTATTATTGGGTGTTTTTCAAAACAATGTGGAGATGTATTTCTCAAAAAAGGATTAGAAATGCTCCAACATAGGGGTAGAGATTATTTTGGATACAGCACTGGAAAAACCATCATCCAAAAAAAAGAGCTAGCAGACATTTCATTTGAAGATGGTCCCATACAAATTGGACATTCACTTCATGCGATGGTTTCATGTGTTCCCCAACCATTTTTAGACAAAGGACTTTTTGTTGCTAATTGCGAACTATACAATTGGAAACAACAGGCAAAAAATCAAGGAATACAGGTTCAAAATGATGCGGAATTTTTGTTCGAACAAATAGAACACATAGAAAATGCACAAGATATGCTTTCAGTATTAGAAAATCTCACGGGAGTATATGCCTTTTGTTATATCAAACACAATATTGCCTATTTTGCACGAGATATAGTGGGTGAAAAACCATTATATTATGCAAAGAAAGGACGAGAGTTTCAGTTTGCAAGCGAAAAAAAAGTTTTAGACGCAAAATCTGAAGAAATATTTGAGCTTAATCCTCGAATACTTCTTACGTATGATTTAGATACAGGAGAAATTACTGAACATCAGCGACCATTTTTTGAAAAAGAACCAGAGCTTACTGAATCATTAGATGAAATCACAAAAAACGTCGCACAAAAATTAGAAACAGTTATCGCACAACAAGTACCAACCCAAAAAATCGGCGTACTTTTCTCGGGGGGTATTGACTCAACAATTCTTGCATATATTCTACAAAAACTTCATGTTCCTTTTACCTGTTATGTCGCAGGCCTACAGAGCGATACTGAATCAGATGATGTTTTTATGGCGCAGAAAATAGCCAAAGCTTATGGGTTTCCCATTGAAGTTGTCAAACTGGATTTGGATGAGACAGCAAAGATTCTTCCAGATGTAATGGATATAATTGAAAGCTCGAATGTCATTAAAGTTGGAGTCGCACTTCCATTTTACATTTGTGCACAAAGAGCGCGAAAAGATGGCGTTAAAGTATTATTTTCAGGTCTTGGAAGTGAAGAAATTTTTGCAGGTTATCAACGCCACGCACAATCAATCGATATTAATGCTGAATGTGTAAGTGGATTACGAAAAATATACGAGCGAGATTTGTACCGAGATGATCTCATTACGATGTCTCAAACTATTGAGTTACGACTACCATTTTTGGATACAGATTTTGTTGCATACGCACTGAGAATTCCAGCAAAATACAAAATTCAAAACGAAATCAAAAAATATGTGCTGAGAAAAGCAGCTATATTACTTGGTTTAGATGAAACCTTTGCCCTAAGACCAAAAAAAGCCGCACAGTATGGATCACGATTTGACAAAGCACTTCAAAAATTAGCAAAAAAAAATGGTTTCCCATCAAAATCAGCGTATTTGCATTC
The DNA here is from genome assembly GCA_047603085.1 of Candidatus Woesearchaeota archaeon. GTDB lineage: Archaea > Nanobdellota > Nanobdellia > Woesearchaeales > DATGWN01 > CAZUXP01. The sequence goes on along the minus strand of JBLKOV010000022.1, from coordinate 492 downwards.
ACTGCATAAAATGGAAAATGAGCGATTATGTATTCTGTTATCAGGAGGTAAGGACAGCGTCTATGCAATGTATACAATGCAGCGACAAAATTATCCATTCTCTTGCGCTATTACACTAACAAGTAAAAATGATGATTCATTTATGTTTCACACACCAAATACACATATTACCTCGTATCAGGCTAAAAGTCTAGGAGTTCCCCTTATTCATGCGCTAACTGATGGGAAAAAAGAAAAAGAATTGGATGACTTAAAAGCAGCCCTTATCAAAGCACAAAAAGAATATCATATTGAAGGTATTGTTACTGGAGCATTATATTCGACATATCAAAGAGAACGAGTTGAAAAAATTGCCGAAACATTAGGATTAAAAGTGTTTGCCCCTTTATGGCATGTTAATCAGGTATCCTTGCTCAAACAATTGCTCAAAGAAGGTTTTTGCATCATACTCACAAAAATAGCAGCAGAAGGATTAGATTCATCGTGGCTTGG
>JBLKOV010000021.1:0-6430 GCA_047603085.1 Candidatus Woesearchaeota archaeon | reverse complement strand
TGATAGAATTTTATAAATTCAACTAATTCTTCATCGTCAACATATAATTTTTTAAGCAATGTACATCGAGCTCCTGGAGCAGGAGGTATCTCATAGACAAGTTTTTTTTTCTCAGCTTGCTCTAATAAATCAACCCAGACATAATCAAGCGTCGATATTAATCGACTTATGATATTTTTAATGACGTCTACTGTTCGAGTGTATTTTAAACTCACATAAATCAAATGATCCACTCTTTTTAACTCGTACTCTGCGTGCTCTATTGCTGATGCATCTTCTTCTAAATAATGACTTACCATTTTATATTAAACTCTGTGTTTTTTGAATAAATTTTCCTGCTAATAATATACTATTTTTGAGTAACCCCACATCAAGTTTTTTGATGTCATACTCTTCTGAGCACATAACAAATGTTGTTCCTCGACTAAATTCAACCGAAGAGTTTTTATGAAATAGTACTAGTTTATGAATGTTTTTGATAAATTCTGCATCTTCAACCGAATAATTATGTAATCCAATTATTTTTTGTTCAAACATATGAAATTTTGATTCAAACGTGTTATGAAATGGAGGAATTGTTTTCTTGCTTCGCTCAAAATATAATATTGCACCAATCGCATTTGTCAAAGACAAAAAAACATTCTCTAAGACTGCCAGTAATATTTTTGGTTCATTGACAATTTGACTCGTAGTTGATAATATATGATCTCCCGCTTTAATGTAATGTATTGATTTCTCAAGACACTCTTCATGCTTCATCATTTTGTTCAGTTAACTGTAAAATTGCCTGAGCTAAATCACCTTCAGCATCAGTTATTGCTTGAATTGCTTGCTCTCGAGTTGCTTGCGTTTGATCTCTTACCGTTTGAATATCCTCATTAGTTATAGTAAGTTTTGCTTGATGCGTTTCTTCACTTACATCGCCCGTAATCTGAAATGTATCTTGACCCATCATATTTACACGCTGAACGGACGGATTTTCAATAATATAATTTTTTCCTTCAGATTGGATTATAACTCTACTTGCGGGAATATCAACTTGTTGAATTCCCATTTTTTTCATCATCGACTGCATTTGTCTCGGATTCATTCCAGGTATCATAATTTCACCTACATTCCTAAAAATAATTGCGGAACATTAAAAAGAGAATTTCCTTGAATATGTAAAAATACTACCACTAAAACGACAATGATCAGAAGTAATACAACGTGAGCTGGACGTATTTTTATGATACTGAGATCAGAACTTGTAAACCGTGTAAGACCTGCACCACTTTGGGGCATTTGAATATTATTTTTTGCCATTATCTGAGGATACTTTTGTGATTTATATAGTTTTTGCAATATTTCATGCAAAATCTTCGAAAAATACTATTTATTTAATAAAAGTTTCATATATTAAAAAAAATATAAGGACACATCCTAATACGAACACAGGTATAGTGACAATTATAGGGATATTCTGACCAAATAAAATAAATAAACTTGTGATAATGATAAAAGTACAGACTAAAACAGTATAAATAAGTCGTGTAGTGAGATTTTCCAGATGGTCCATACTCTGCTGTGCGCGTAATATTTTTGTCCGTAAATCATGTGCCTCATGCTCAACATGAGTTTTTTGCTCAATTTGCTCTAAATTTCCATATCGAGCAATATGTTCTTGAATGTCGTCTTTAACTAAATCAATAACATATGATTTGAGATGTTCTTTTACATCTACTGATAAACCAGAAAGTGTTATGACTTGCTCAATAAATTTAATATGTGCAGCAAACAAAACATACGATTCCGGAACTTGAATAGAATGAGATTGATAAATTGATATGATATCTTCCAAAGCTTTTGCCATTGATACCTTTGGCAGCGTATGATAAAAATATTTTTTTACATCATATAATATGTGCTGAATTGACGACTTACCTACATATGGATACGAATGTGCAAGTAAAAAATATTTCACACAATCATGGTGATCTCCAAGTAAAATACTTTGCAGTATTTTTCCTAAATGTGAAACTTGTTCTGCCGTAACTGTCGTATATGAAACAGACCCTAGTAAGCTCACCTTATTTGCAGAAGTTATCCACACATCTTCTATAGATATGGGTTGAATAACAACATTATGTTCAAATAATGGTTTACATAAAAAATTACTTAATCGCTTCAGTACAGTATGCGAAACTTTTTTTGTCATTAATGCGGATGTTAATTTCTTATGTTTCCCCGTTTCAAAACAAAGCACATAGGGGTTTGTAAAAGTATGGATTTTCACTGGCTGTAAACCATCTTCTTGAGAAAAGAAAGAATGAAGTGTTTCGTATTTTTCTTTCTCATTCGTAAAATGTAAGTGGTAATATATGTGTAAAATAAATTCATGAACTAAGAGTTTAAACGTATAGTGAAATGTCTGTGAATATGCATAATCAAAAATATCTGCAAAACCAATTAAAGTCTCAATATCAACCTGAATCGATTCTCTCACTGCTGGTCGAATATACTGGACATATAATTCTTTTTTCCCTTTTTGTAATGCAAAGGTATGAAAGAAATCTTGTGAATATACATGACGTATTTTCTTATACGTTTTTGTTTTCGGTTGGAGCGTATGTATTTCTTTTAATGCAGTTTTTGCTGTAGGTACTGTATCTTGAGGTATTGTTACTCTTGCAAGTTCCTTACAAATATGTTGCGGTAACACGTCATACCGAATACTTGCATATTTTGCAAATAATGCAAAGATAATACCTCCTTTTTCTGCTGCTTTTCGTATTCTATGAGCGAGAGGTAATTTTGATTCAAAAAAATCTTGCAAACCTTCAAGAACAGTTAATTTTGGGAGTAAATCGACTTTTTGGAGTGGTTTATAGAGACTTTCATCAATTAAAATATGCGTTAATTCTTCAAATCTATCGACATCTGGAAAATCTACTAACTTATTCTTTGACACCCTCTTTTTTCCCCCAACATCTATTTTTAGAATATAAATTTAAATAGTTATCGGTTTATAATATAGTAGAGTTATCAAAAATATACTAAAAAAATACGAAATAAAGAGGAAAAATGTTTCATTCATACGATGTTCGAGGAAAATATAAATCTGATATTGATGTACAACACGCATATTTGCTAGGAGTATCTTTTGCAAGATCACATAGACCTAAAACAGTTATTATTGGATATGATGCACGAATCGGAAGCGATGTTCTTGCTCACGCTATCACTGATGGTTTGCTTGACGAGGGAGTTAATGTCACATTCGTTGGATTAGTCAGTACACCTGTTGTATGGTTTGCAGTCAACAATGAAAAAGCAGATGGTGGCATTATGGTTACTGCATCACACAATCCAAAAGAGTACGTAGGGTTCAAATTCTGTACAAAACATGCAAAACCTTTGAGTTTATCTGATGGTCTGGAAAAAATACAAAAAATATACAATACCTTACAAGTCGATACTATTTCTCATCCAAAAAAAGCAGGTAACCTCACGCAAAAAGATATGACTGATGAATATATCTCATACATGCTTCCTTTTGGAAATAACATAACAAGTGAGAAAAAAATACTTTTTGACTGTAGCAATGGATCAATTGGTCCCGTACTCACAAATGTGTTAAAAAATCTTCCAATGGAATGCGTCATACGCAATGTACATCCAGATGGTACTTTTCCAAATCATTCACCTAATCCGCTTAACACTGATGCACAGATGCAATTCGGCGAAGATATTCGCGCACAAAAAGCTGATGGAGGTATCATGTTTGATGGAGACGGAGATAGGATCGTGTGCTTTGACGAATTTGGAACAGTATTACCGCCAGAATCAGTATTATATCTTATAGTGCAACAATTACGTTATGTATACCAAAATACCAAAAAATTTTCAGTAGTTCACGATTTACGAATGAGTAAATCCTTGCAAGAATCACTCGAATCACAACAGATTAAAACTATCAAAACAAAAGTTGGACGACCAAGTATTATTGGATCAATGAAACAAAACAAAAGTATTGTAGGTGGAGAAATATCAGGTCATTACTATTTTCAAAATTTCTTTGATTGTGATGATGGCATTGTAGCAGCCTTGCATGTGTTATCTTACCTCTGTAACGAACATGAAACACTTTCAACTTTAACGCAGGACTTAAATCCATATAGTAAACCTGATGAGATAAATATTGAACGAACACAGGATTTTTCTGATATTAGACTCACACTCAAAGAGAGATATTCTCATGCAACTATTGAAGAATTAGATGGAATAAGCGTGTATGATTCACGATTTTGGTTTAATATTCGACCATCTAATACTGAAAAATTACTCCGCATTACGCTTGAGGCTGATTCTGAAGAAATACTGGATACTCTCAAATCAGAACTTTCAAATATACTAGGCGTTTCAACATTGGCATGAAATTTGTTCAGCATCTTGTCCAAAACATTTATAACAGATTACCAGTTCTATCCTCCATATGAAAAAAACACAAACAATATCCACCGGATCCGAACTATTAGATGATTTTTTGGATGGGGGATTTGAGAAGAATATCATCACGACTATTTATGGTCCCGCAGGATCAGGTAAAACAAATATTTCTCTTATTGCATTATGTCAAGTCATCAAAAATGGAGGAAAAGTATTATATGTTGATACCGAAGGAAGTTTTTCCGTATCACGTGCAGAACAAATTCTTCCTGACTTTGAAAAATACGCAAATAATGTTCTGTTTTTACGACCTTTTAATTTTGATGATCAAAAAAAAGCATTTGCCAAATTACAGCAAACAATTCAAGAGGAACCAGAAGATTATCACATCATTATTATTGATTCAATTGCAATGCTCTATCGATTAGAAGTTGGAAAAACACTCGATGTATCCTTTGTAAATAAAGAACTCGCTATTCAGCTCGGACTACTTACAGAAATTACCCGAAAATACGATATCCCAATCCTTATTACGAACCAAGTATATGCGGATTTTGAACGAAAAGATCTGGTAAAAATGGTTGGCGGAGACTTATTAAAATATACATCAAAATGTTTGATTGAACTCAAAAAAGGACATAAAGGAGTGCGTGTTGCAAAACTCATAAAACATCGGAGTCTTGGAGAAGGAAAAGAAGTTGCATTTCAAATAGTGCAAAAAGGTATACAAAAAGCACATATCCCCTCATCACCATTAAAAAATTCGGAAGATCTCTTATAACAATGTTCACTATTCTCAAAAAATCACAAAACGCACGAACGGGTGTCTTAACAATAGGTACAAAAAAAATTCAAACACCTTTTTTTATGCCTGTTGCGACAAAAGGCACTATTAAATGTTTAACAATGTCCCAGTTAGCAGATACTCAGACACCATGCGTGATACAAAATAGTCTCATCCACTCATTAAAACCAGGTGTTGAAGTTATTGAAAATGCAGGAGGACTTCATGCATTTCAGAATTGGAATGGGGGTATTTTTACAGATAGCGGTGGTTTTCAAATACTCTTAGATGAATTTTTTCTCAAAAGAACTGATGACGGAATTTATTTTAAAAATCCATTTACTGGTTCAAAAATGTTATTTACGCCACAAAAAAGTATGCATATTCAGCAAGCTCTTGGCTCAGATGTTGCAATGGCTTTTGATGATGTAGCTCGATATGGTTCATCAAAAGAACTTGCTGATAAAGCACTTGAACATTCGCACGAATGGGCAAAAATCTGTGTAAAAGAACATAAACTTGCTCCAAAAAAAACCAATCCTCACCAATTATTATTCTGTATTGCTCATGGAAATACATTCAAAGATCTTCGTGAAAAAAGTGCTCATCTTCTAAACACCATAGATTGCGACGGATATGCAATTGGCGGAGTTGCAATCGGAGAACCTACTGAAGACTTATTCATGGCTATTCAAACTCAAACACTAATACTTAAAGAAGAAAAACCAAAATACGTTATGGGTCTAGGATCACCTGCCGATATTGTAAAAGCAGTCAGACTTGGTTGTGATATATTTGATAGTATATTTCCAACTCAAAGTGCTAGACGTGGAACATTATTCACTTTTCAAGGTCCTGTTCGCATAAAACGAAAAGAATATGCTACTGATTATACGCCTATTGACTCAGATTGTGATTGTTACACTTGTAGGAATCATACAAAAGCATATCTTCACCATTTATTTAAAGTGTATGAGCAGAGCGCACACACGCTTGCAACAATACATAATATTCGTTTCATGAAACGACTTATGGACAAAATAGCACATCATATTGAACAAAACACGCTTACTGAATTCGAAGAGCAGATGCAAAAAGCATATCACAGAGAAAAACGAGGAGGAGAATATTTTCAATATAATGAATAAAACAAAATTCAAGCAAGAAATTGAAAATCACGTCACACAAGCCAAAAATATTTGGAGAGATAATGCGGCA
>JBLKOV010000020.1:0-6672 GCA_047603085.1 Candidatus Woesearchaeota archaeon | reverse complement strand
TTTGTCTTTAACTAGTTAGTAAACGACGAATCGATATATGATATATTGCCGTCGTTTACTACATCTTCAAAACTTACATACTTCTTCTCTATGGTGCTGCATCCCCGCCAACGACATCCCCCTGCGACGCACTCGTTACACTTCTCAAAGAAGTTTTGACCTGATGATGTATAAATCACTCGTTTTCTTGACAGTGCCGTTTTTTCAAGGACATCATAGAATAGATTTTTCGTATTAAATGCTGAGAAATAACATCATTTAAGGTTAAAATTATGAAAAAAATACAAGAATAAGTATATAAATAAGTATTTTCACCTTATTGTTATGAGGGGTATTTCGGATACAAACATATTAGATGAATTTTGTATGAGTTTCTGTGAATATCAAAGATGCCGAACATCTTCGAAAAGTGTACGATGTTAATGAAAACGAAGTAAACAACATAAAACATATGATAAAAGAGGTTCTCCTATGAGTGATGAAATAGATAGATGGGTTTCATATATGAAAAAACACCCGAAGACATGGAAACAAAAGCACACACAATTCATCAATGCGCAATTCATAAAACAACGAAAGTTCATACAGAGGTTAAAAAACAAAAAGGCCCTGAAGCTGTCTTACACTTATATAATGTATCTAATACAACGGATTATATTGAATTTCTTGAAAAATAAATCGGGAGCTTTCGAAAATATGGATTCAACAATTTATTCGAAAAACTCGTTCTTAGCCAATTATAATTAAGGAGTATATGTACAGCGAAAACCATCATTATAGCCTAAACCCCAAAAAACACCGACATGATCTAATGAAAACACGCCTGCCCATTGAGGACCAAGGCCCCCCCCAGCTTTTCCAAATCCGTTAAAATTTGCTAGATCGCCACCAAATGGTCCTATGTTGTCTACATTTAGATGAGATGGTTCAAGATATGGAAAGAAACTTAAAATATAATTATAACATGTACCTGGAGGTTCAAACCCTAAACCGTGGCAGTTACTATTACTCAATTGACCGTGATAGTTGACATAGTAATAATCCCCGCTTGGACCGCTTATACTCGGAGTTTCAAATTTTACAAAATTATCAGCATTACCGGAGATATCCCAAATAACTTCTCCATTAGTTAAGACAAAAGTTCGTAAATTTTCACGACCTGAACCAAAACCATCCTCCCACGAACTTCCAGTACCATAATAACCTTCAATTCTTAAAGGACAATTATTATTAGCCGGATGATCTAAAGAAACAGAGATATCACAATTTTCAGTACCCGAATCACTTATAGACGGAATAAATCCATCTATACTTGCAGAATCATCAACAAATCCTTTAGATAATGAAAAATTTGTCGATGTCAAATCTAAATTATTTATTGGAGTATTCAGAATGTTCTCACCAATTGTCATCCATTGTTTAGTAGTCATCAATTCAAACCCTGCATCGATACAAAGTTGTTCTACTTGCGAACCCGTCATATTGTTTTGAAAATTCCAAGGAATACCGCCTGGTTGAGAAACAGCAACTCCACCAACATTTTTTGCATCATATTTCATGACACAGAAGTCATCAATACTACTCCCATCTCCCAAGGTCATACCTCCAGGTACGTGGATAAAACCTTCAGGACAATCTAACGCCTGATTAGGAACAGTTGCAAGCGGAGCATTTGAGTCAAATCCACTTGTTGTTTGCTCAACTCCTAATTGTTCATCGACGTACCGAAACGCAAATGTTGAACCTGAACCAAAATCTATACCTGAACAATTAACTCTTGTAGATTCTCCAATACCTAGACGAACAGGTAATTGCGTGCTTGATTAGTTCGTACATAAAACTGAATTGATAAGAATATCTGATATAATTGTTGGTCGAGGCCTATTATTCTGAATAAGCAATGAGGCTCCAGTTTCAGTTATTGTATATTCATTTATTCCAATCTCCGACACGCGCAATGCTATGTTATCTCGTTGATCTTCACTATCACTAAAACGAAAATCAGTCAAAAAACTCACAACAGTTATAGAAATAATTACTACCACAGCTAATATAATGAGATACTCTGTTGACGTTTGACTTTTCATTACATATTATAAAATATTTTCATTTATAAAACATTCGACAAAAGACTTAAAAACAGACTTTCATAAAATACGTATATGACACCCGAAGAATTATTAGAAAGATGTGGTTCACCATATGGATTTTTAGCATCAGCGAATAATCATAATAATTATAAACGAGTCTGGAGCAGGGATGCAAGTATTTGTATCATTGCAAGCCTCAAAACTGAAAATAAAAAATTACACACTCTTTCACGTAAATCACTCCAAACACTTCTCAAACACCAACATGAATATGGTTTTTTACCAAGTAATGTTGGAGAATCTTCAACAAGTTATGGTTCTGCTACTGGTCGAGTAGATTCTAATCTTTGGGTAATTATTGCACTTTGTTCGTATTACGAAAAAAAACAGAAAAAAATACCAAAATATATTGTACAAAAAATACAAAAAATCCTTAAAGTGCTTCACGCATGGGAATTTAATGGAAAACATCTGATCTACATTCCACAAGGTGGAGACTGGGCAGACGAATACATTCATAGCGGATATATTCTCTATGATCAATTACTCTACTATCATACACTTGTGTGTCTTCAAAAACAAGGATTATACACAAATACTGAGAAAATTGAACAACTCAAAAAAACTATACGCCACACATTTTTCCCAAATGAACAGTCAACGTATCGATATTCACAAAAAATACCAACAAAAGAACAATTAATAACAGCATTTGAACCAGGTAGTATTCAGTGTCGTTTTGATGGATTTGCATATTCCCTTGCATTACTACTTGATGTCTTTCCAGCAAAAATAAAAAAACAAATTTTATGTGATGCAAAAAAATTTGAAAAAGATAATCTCATTCCTGCATTTGGACCAGTCATTCTTCCTACCGATCCTGAATATGTACAGTTACAGCAAAATGTCGGATTTGAATTTAAAAATACTCCACATAACTATCATAATGGCGGTGTTTGGCCACTCATTAATGGATTCTATGTTGCCGCAAAAAAGGAATTATCTGATTCAAGTGCAGAAAAAACATATACTGCATTAAAGGAATTAAATGCAAAAGATGACTACAGTTATACCGAATGGTTTAATGCTGAGACCTTACAGCCAAAAGGTATGAAACATCAAGCATGGAGTGCAGCAGCCCAAATTATTGCAAAAAGAGGTTTTGATTGATGACACAAAAATATATTGCAACAGATTTAGATCGGACACTGATCCAAAACGGTACTGTAAAAAAAGAACCACAAGCGTACAAACGACTACAAACATTACTAAAAAAACATCGCATCCCAATCATTTTTGTCACAGGTCGACGACTCACACTTGTTGAACAAGCATTAAAGCGATATCCGCTCCCACAACCAGAATTTATTATTTGTTCGGTTGGAACAAAAATATATCAAAAAAAGAAAAGAACATTTAGGTTATATCAACCGTACCAAGAAAAACTCGCAAAAGAATGGAGTGTAGACATGGTTCAAAAAATACAAGAGATGATCGATAAACACTCGCTTGTAAAACCTCAATCTCCTATTAATCAAAATGAATTTAAAATAAGTTATTTTGTTGAAAAAAAAGATATGAACGTAGCACTTGCACGAATAAAACGTTCATTAAAAAATATTCCCTGCCAAATTGTTGATAGTCAAGATGAAACAAAAGGATTTATTGATATACTAGCACCTTCGGCTACAAAACTTGGTGCGATGGAGTTTTTGCGAAAAAAACTCAAAATTCACAAAAAAAATATGTTATACTGTGGCGATTCAGGTAATGACTTACAGCCAATGCTTGCAAATTATCCTTCCGTTTTAGTAAAAAATGCAACAAAAGAGCTCAAAGAACGAGTTTCCCACAAAAAAAATATCTATGTTGCGCAAGGAACTACTGAATTCTCGGGCAACTACACAAGCGGTATTATTGAGGGAGCATACCATCATTCATTTTTTCAAAAGTAAGAAAACAGTATCATTTAAAGGATACTGAATCATATAATGCCTTTATTGCGGGCAATGGTTTTGGTTCTAATGACGCTATGGATGCACCACCACCTGTTGATAAGAAAAATGAATCTGACACTTTTGAAACACTTGACTGTATAGCAAATGCCGTATCACCACCACCAACAATGATTGACACATTTTTTTGCGTTTGCAAAAACTCAGTTATGTTTTTTGTACCCAAATTATATGGTTTGACTTCAAATAGACCAACTGGTCCATTCCAAAAGATTGTTTTTGCATCTTTTAGATGGGGTAAAAATACATCAAATGTTTTTTCACCAATATCAAATCCAGCATATGTTTGTGGAATTTCATCAAATGCATATGTTTTATGAGTTTGTGCTTTTAGCGAGCGTGCACAGACAAAGTCAACAGGAAGTATAATTTTATCATTATATTTTGCATATAACTTTTTTGCAGTACGCACTTGTTCATCTTCAACTAAACTTTTCCCTGTTTCGTATCCTAATGCTTTTAAGAATGTAAACACAACAGCTCCTGCTAATAAGACCTTATCTGAGTTTTCTAAGAGATGAGTAAAAATTCGTAATTTATCCGAAATTTTTGCAAACCCTATGATACTCACTAATGGACGCGTGGGTTTATCTCGAAGTTTTTGTAAGACACGCAATTCATCACGAACTAAAAGTCCAATATAACTTGGTAAGAACTCTGTTATCTTTGCATTAGATGCGTGCGCTCTATGAGTTGTACCAAATGCATCATTCACATACATATCACCAAATGCTGCAAGTGATTGTGCAACAGAACGAGCATTCTTTTTTTCTCCCTCCAAAAACCGAATATTTTCTAACACAATAATCTTTGCATTTTGTTCACGTTTTGATAATTGTAGAAAATCTGACTCTTCAAACGAAGGAAAAAACGTTACTTTTCGACGGACTAATCGTGCAAGTTCTTCTGCAACAGGTTTTAAACTATAATTCTTATCTACACCTTTTGGACGACCCAAATGACTGACACAGAATATTTTTTTCGCGCCTTTTTTTACGAGATACGTAATTGTTTGTAAACTCTGTTTGACTCGAGTATTATCGAGTACTACTCCGTCTTTAATTGGGACATTCCAATCAACTCGGAGAATAATATTCTTACCTTTTACGTTTGCTTTTGCGACGCTTCTTTTTTGAATGATCTCTTGTGTTATCGTGTCCATGTTTAACCTCTTTTCTTTGCGTAATGTTATATGCAAGATATATACCTATTATGAAAAAAATAATACTTATAAGTTGCCAAATTGTTAACTGAAAAAATACGAGTGTATCTTCTCGAAAAAAGTCAGTGAAAAATCGAAAAAAACTATATCCTATCAAAAAAAAACTAAAAAGTAATCCGCGATACAGTTCTTTTAGGCGAGGATACATCAGAAAAATAAAAAGTAATAATCCAAATAAGAGTAAATGAGAAAATGATGCGTACAATTGGTATGGATGACGACAACCTGTTGCAGTCACAAATTCAACACACCACGCTACCGTTGTTTCACGACCTACTAATTCTTGATTAATAAAATTTGCAATACGGCCAAAAACTAACACAAGTGTAGCAGGAATAACAACATAGTCTGCTATACGCATAAAAGATAATGACTGTTTTTGGCAATAGATATATGAAAAAAACACCATACCTAAAACTGCACCAAAAAAAGACATACCGCCCTGCCATATATATAAGAGAATAAGCGGATTTGTCAAAAGAGCCATTGGTTGATCAATTAAAAAATGACCTACTCGGCCGCCAACTAAGAGTCCGAGAAAGAGAAAAAAAATAAGTGTCGAAACTTGTTCTTCAGTTGCATGAAATCTTTCCCGAAATTTTTGTAAAAACATATAGACTATGACAAGACCTATAGCGTATACTAATCCATAATAATGAATCGAAATAGGACCAATTTCTAAAAATATGGGATCAATAAAAACCATAAATTATATTCAATCCCTGTGATTTAAATATATTTAGGTTCACGCACGATAATTTTCGCAAAATAAACGTTTTCTGCCACAATACTTTCAAAAATACAAGAGCAATATTTGAATAGCTTGTCCTCATATGAGTGTATATGAATACTAACTCTCGTTCACTCGTCAGTGCCGTAAAACAAATGCACGCTCATACGCAAATTCAACCTAGAAGACAGATGCAGTCTTTTCAATTTGATGAAATTAAAACACTTGCACATAATTTGCACCAAAATCATGCTGAATGCCAATACGTAATAGCACTTCAATATTCTCCACTAAAAAGATTCGTTCATTCGTTTAAAGAGAAATTCAGTAAATATTTGAAAAAACCTAGCCTACCTAGACCATTAGAAGATATTTTGCACAGTCAATCCGAATTAGTACAAACATATTCAAATCTCATAGAACAATCCATTTTTGACATCGAACGAGATCAAAATCATCTGCAATTTCAAATTCAACAATATGTGCAAGAAGCTAAATTAAGTGATAAAAAAATTCAAAAACTCCAAGGTGAGACTGAGAAAAAAATAGCTAAAACAAAAACGACTAAACCTCTTACCTGGGATGATATTCATGTACAGTTTCAAGAAAAAAAAA
>JBLKOV010000019.1:0-6714 GCA_047603085.1 Candidatus Woesearchaeota archaeon | reverse complement strand
GATGACCGGGGCATCGTTATTGGTTGGCGACTTGCAAAAGAACGATTTTCTCGAGAGTTATTTGTGGGTAATTCACGAGATATCAATGATAGAAGATATACTATTTTAGGAATACTCGAAGAAGAAGGGCAGCAAGGAACAGATTTTGGAATTTTTGCACCTCTTGATATTGGTCGAGAAATTGTAGGTGATAATTCAGCAGTAACTGGCTTTCAAGTTCGTGTTGCAGATGGGTTTGATTTTGATGTTGTAAAAGATCGCGTCAAAACTACTTTGGAGAGAAGCAGGGGTCGTGAAGATTTTGGTATAACGACACCAGAAGAAATTCGAAATCAAATTGGAACATTTTTACAAGTCGTAGATATTGTTGTTTTAAGTATCGCACTCATTAGTTTATTTGTTGCATCATTAGGTATTATTAATTCATTATATACATCGGTGATGCAACGAACACGAGAGATAGGTACGATGAAAGCAATAGGTGCAAAAAATTCTCAAATATTACTCTTATTTTTATTAGAAAGTGCGATTCTCGGGTTTATTGGTGGAGTACTTGGTGCTCTGGTTGGGTTTGTGTTGTCCATAGGATTTATAGTGAGTATAAATGCATTAGGTATTTTTCAACTGCCAGTATCATTTGATTTTGCACTAGGAATTGGTGCGATAATTTTCAGTGTATTATTGGGTATTTTTTCCGGTTTATTACCAGCATATAAGGCATCAAAACTCAAACCAGTTGATGCACTCAGACATGAATAAATTTATATATTACAGGAAAGTAAAATAATGTATGCTTTTTGGAATACATACGAATAAAAATACGCATTCTGTTAGGACTATTTTAGAAAAGTATTCGCAATCTCCTTCAAAAATTATCGATTATTCTGTTAAAAAAAATGAATTTTTGTTATCACATAAAACAAATCAAGTAGATAAAAAAGATGATTACATAGAATATATTTATACTTTTTATGTTCGAAGATATAAACTGGGGCATATAGATATTATTTATTATCCTCATACGCATTCTTTTTTATTACGATACTTTTATCCATTGAAGTTTGTAAAAGATTTAAAAAAATCTCCGTATCTTATCGGTTCTCGTTGTTTTCTAAAAGCTTGTGAGCACTTTTATCGTGACTGTAAAGACAATCCTCAAATTCAATTTGTTGCTCATTCTACAGATCTCACAAAATTTCTCGAGAAATTGAGGATTTTTCCGAATCAGAATCTACAAAAAATAATTGGTAATGTATTCTCTTATATCAAAAAAAAAGAAAAAGATATTAAGTTAATTTGAAGTATAATTTTGAACAAGTTTTTCAAGGTCTTGCAATGGATTAGATTTTTGCGTAGAATGCGATATTTTCTTTTTAACTCTTGATAACTCTTGATTCTGATAAAAAGGAGTAAATAATTTAGCTTCTTGCTCAGTCAACGGGTCAACAGTAGATGCCCCAGTTCCTGATGCTAAATCAGTTTGAATTCTTCTGACTAAATCACCATCAGGCGAATATCCTAGAAGAGTTTGCGTGTTCGCATTTTGAACACTTAATGTGTATAAAACATTATTATGAACGCCTGTTTTTGTAGGAATCTCAATACCGACAATAGTTCCATCTTCATATTTTAGTTGATGTTTGTTTGAAATACCGCCTGCTTCGGTGTGACGGTACTGGATGCCACTACCGATTTCTTTCCATGGAGTATACTGGATTTTTGCCATTGTGTGGTAGGGATATACTTTTACTTTATAAATGTTACTCTAAAGTAGTACTATTTTATGTTGAGATAATCGTGACTTTTATAAATATGTGATTTTTCTCATCTTTGTCGTACATACTAAATCGGCAAGGTGTACAGAAAATGGAAGATATAAAAACTACGGACTTATCATCAGAAGATTTAGATATTCAATCTTTTGAAATTAATCGTTCTACATATGACTCATTTAATGAAGAGCGTTTATTGTATAAAACACAGGGAATTGTCACAGAAGAACTTGTTCGAGAAATCTCGAAAAAAAAGAATGAACCTGAATGGATGTTGCAAATTCGCTTACGAGGGTTAAAATTATTTCACCAGTTATCTTTACCATCGTGGGGACCTAGTCTGGAGGATTTGGATTTACGAGAAATTCATTATTATTTAGAACCAGATGCACAGAAAAATTCTACAAATTGGGATGATGTACCTGATGATATAAAACAGACTTTTGAAAAACTCGGTATTCCAGAAGCAGAAAAAAAAGCATTGGCTGGTGCTGGTGCACAGTATGAAAGTTCGGTCGTTTACCATAAACTACGCGAAGACCTTGAACAAAAAGGCGTAGTATTTCTTGATTGTGATGAAGCAGTAAAACAATATCCTGAATTGGTAAAAAAACATTTTATGACAACATGTGTACCGATAGCATTACATAAATTTAGTGCGTTACATGCAGCTGTTTGGAGTGGAGGAACATTTATTTATGTTCCGAAAAATGTGAAAGTTGATCTTCCATTACAAGCATATTTTCGAATGAATGCACAGAATGGTGGACAGTTTGAACATACTTTAATAATTGCAGATGAGGGCGCTGAAGTTTCTTATATTGAAGGGTGTTCAGCACCATTATATTCAACAAAATCACTCCATGCAGGCTGTGTGGAAATACATGTAAAAAAAGGCGCAAGAGTACGGTATTCAAGTATTGAAAATTGGAGTAAGAACACTTACAATCTCAATACAAAACGTGGTATCGTTGATGATGATGGTATTTTAGAATGGGTCAATGGGAATTTGGGGAGTGGTGTGACCATGCTCTATCCTGGTTCGGTACTCAAAGGAGATCGATCAAAATCAGATTTTATTGGTATTGCATTTGCCAACAAAGATCAGAATCAAGATACTGGTTGTAAAATAGTTCATATTGGGAAGAATACGAGTTCAACTATCACATCTAAATCAATTAGTCGTTCTGGTGGTATCACGACGTATCGGGGATTAGTGAGTATAAAAAAATCGGCGACTGGTGCAGCATCAAATGTGGAGTGTGATGCATTAATGGTAGATAATGAATCACAGTCAAATACGTATCCGTACATGGATATCCATACCCAAGACGTTGATATGGCTCATGAAGCAAAAGTTGGAAAAATTAGTGAGGAACAGATTTTTTATTTGATGAGTAGGGGTCTTGATGAAGAAACAGCGGTCCAGATGATTGTGAGTGGATTCATAGAACCAATAGTGAAAGAATTACCACTTGAATATGCTGCAGAATTAAACAAATTAATAGAATTAGAAATGGAGGGGTCACTAGGATGAACTCAGATATTTTCCTTCAAAAAAAGCGTGAAGCATTTGATGTCATAAAAAATCTTGATATACAAAAAGAATTCAAATATGGATTACATATTCGATTTGATGTACCGCAGACTTTTACACAATTTGCAGAAGATACAGGTAACGTGACTGTGCTTCAAGCAGAAAAATCACAAAAATTATTTAATGATTCACTCTGGAATAATGTGTCACCACTCCATTCATTCACCCAATCTCGTGTGCGCGAGGTAGAATACATTTCTATTTCCAAAAATGGTTTACATACTATAGACATTAACCATGAAGACGCAAAAATGTATTGTATCAGCGTAGAAAAACATGTGCATGCAACACTTTTTTTTCACATAACAAAAGAATCACCCTCCGCATCATTTATGGGTGTTGATATTCGAGTAATAGCAGAACCTCATTCATATGTGAAATGTGTAACTGTTCAGCAATCTGAAAATACACATATTCTCAGTTTGAAACAATCCTATCAAAAAACACAATCTCGTGTAGAATGGTTTGATTTACAACTAGGCGGATTATTTGTGAAATCTGATATACTAAGTCATCTACAAGAAGAGGGAAGTTCAACAATACAAAAAGTATTATATGCTGCAAAAAAAACTCAAGCATTTGATTTGTATACGGCAGCTATTCATGCAAACAGGCAAACAGAATCTGATATTCTCACACGAGGTGTTATTGGAGATTCAGCAAAAGCATTAAGCCAAGGTCTTGTTAAGATTGAACAGAACGCTTGGAACTCTCAAGGATATGAAACACAGGACGCATTACTCTTATCAGATACTGCAGAAGCAGATGCAATTCCAAATTTAGAGATTCATAATCATGATGTGTCTTGTAGTCATGGTTCAACTGTCGGAAAAATAGATGAAGAACAATTATTCTATATGCGATCTCGTGGCCTACCACTCAACGAGGCAAAACTCTTAATTGTAAAGGGATATTTCACGCCGATTTTAGAACAAATTACTGACACTCAGATACAAGAATCAATTGAAGAGATGTTGGATAAAAAATTAGTATGATGAGTAAAAAAGAATACGAAAAACGACTTGAAGTCTCACAATCAGCATATGTGGATATTTCTGTATTCCTGCCAGAACAACCAAAAGCACTCGCTATATGCGTTCATGGTTTAGGAGGAAGTCAAAATTCGCCCTATATGAAGATTCAAAAAACTGCTTGTGTAAATCAAAACGTAGGCGTAATACAATTTGACTGTCGAAATAGTTTTGGAACAAGTTCGGGCTCGTTTAGTGAAGCAACGGCAACACAATTTATTGAAGATCTGACATCCGTTATGCGGTGGGTTCAAAATCAAGAGTGGTATATACCAAAATTATTTTTCTTTGGTCATAGTTTAGGTGGTTTAGCAATACTTGAATATGCTCACACAAATCCTTCAGATATCATAGGTATCGCACCCCTTGCGACAGTTGTGAGTGGTGAGTTGAGTTTACAAACATCGAATTATAACGATGAAAAAGTTTCACAGTGGAAGAAATCAGGAGAATTACAATGGGGTGAAAATCATGTATTATATTGGGCACATATGGAGGATCGTTTGAAATATAATGTCTTATCTTATGTTGATTCTTTTACTCAACCAATTCTTTGTATCGTTGGAGATCAGGATAAGAATACTCCTGTTGAACATCAACAAGTATTACAGCAACATATTCAGTCTGACTGTGAATTACATATAATCCCTCAAATGGCTCATAGTCCTGAATCTCAACATGTAAAAGAAATACAGACTATTATTGAATCATGGGTTGGAAAAATATGTATGAGGTTAGAAAATGACTGATATATCTTCTCAGTTTCCAATACGCAGCACTCAAAGTGTCTATTTTGATGCTGCCGCAACAGCACAAAAACCCCGAGCTGTTATTGACTCGATACAAGATATTTTAGAAAACAAGTATGCATCAATTCAACGCGGAGTTTATCAAAGTTCACAAGATTTAACTCAGAGATATGAAAATGTTCGAGATATCGTTCGAGAATTTTGTCAGGTACCGGATATGTATCATGTTGTTTGTACACACGGAACAACTGAAAGTTTTAATATGCTGCAACAGATACTTCCACTTCCAAAAAACCCTGCAACAAAAAATGTTATTCTCTTAAGTGAACTTGAGCATCATGCAAATAGTGTTGGATGGATAGAGTTTGCCAAAGAAAACGGATATACTATTCGATATCTGCCACTCAAGGATTATGCCATAGATGAGGATGCATTACCAGAATATCTTACTGCGGATGTAGCTGTTGTCAGTATAAGTCACATGTCGAATGTATTTGGTTCTATGTGTGATGTACAACAAATCTGTGAATGTGCAAGACGAGTTAATGCGATATCTATTATTGATGGAGCTCAAAGTATTTCACACACTCCAATATCTATACATGATATGCAACCTGATTTTTTCTTATTCAGTGGACATAAAGTTGGTGGACTCACAGGGTGCGGGGTACTTATTGGAAAAAAAAAAATTCTTGAAGAATCTTCCGTGTATCAAAAAGGAGGTCAAATGATTCAATCTGTGACTCATAATTCCGTGTCGTATGCTCCATTACCTCAACGATTAGAAGCAGGAACTACTCCTTTTGTTGAATTCATATCCCTTGGAGAAGCGCTTACCTTCATGAAACAAAATGCAAAAGAGATATATGAAAACCAATCATCAGTTTTTACGTATTTACTCGATAGATTAAAATCATATGAAGATATACAATTATTTTTGTCCAAAAATCAGAAAGGGATACTATCATTTGTCCATCAAAAATTATCCCATTATGATATTGCAATGTTTTTAGCAGAACAAAATATTTGTGTTCGGGCAGGACATCATTGTTGTATGCCATTAATGGAATACTTACATATACCTGGGACTGTGCGAATAAGTATAGGTATGCATAATACAAAAGAGGACGTTGATGCACTATGTGCCGCATTAGATAAAATACGATTACTATAGAAGGAGGAATAAAATGTTAGAAATACAAGATTTACATGTGAGTATAGAAGGAAAAGAAATTTTGAAAGGCGTGTCAATTACATTTGAAAAAGGAACAATTCATGCACTCATGGGCCCAAATGGTTCAGGGAAGAGTACACTTGCAAATGTATTGCTTGGACATCCAAAATATGAAGTAACAAAAGGAAAAATACTCTTGAATGGAGAAGATATAACTGAGCTTGAACCTGATGAACGAGCACGAAAGGGTTTGTTCTTATCATTTCAGTATCCTCAAGAAATAGCAGGTTTGAAAATTTCACAATATCTTCGTTCAATTATGAATGCCCAAAGAGAAAAAAAGTTATCTATTCTTGAAAGTAAAAAAATTATAAAAGAAAATATGTCGCTA
>JBLKOV010000018.1:0-6870 GCA_047603085.1 Candidatus Woesearchaeota archaeon | reverse complement strand
CGCACCGGTGGTTGAATGGTACAATGGGGCCTTGCCAAGGCTTCGGTCGGGGTTCGATTCCCCGTCGGTGCATACCGCCCGAGGGGAATCTCAAAGTTTCTTATATTCTTTCACAAAATCACTTCTTTTATGACTAGTGTATGAAATCTTTTGTTTTTATGAATGGGTGAGCGTATTAGTTTTTGATATGCTTCATCTTTAGAATGAGCTTCAATCTCGTCAACTACAATTGCATCTTGTGTTTCCATAAAGGTACCATTTTTCTGTTGAAATTCTGTATAAGCTGCTTTTCCGATTTCTAGTATAATATACATATTCATAAACTTTTAATTCCATATGTATTTATAAGGTAATTCTTTGCGTTTGACTAGTGCGTCTTGCCTTTCAACGCAGATTCGCTTATCGATTTTTGTTGCGTTTTATCTCCTAGAGGCTGATGGGTCGGAAATTGGTACGATGCATGCAAAAAAATACTATTCTTTTTTACGCTGTACGTAAAAAATTAAACCGTCAACATGTATAACAAAAAATAAAACTCAAAAATCCCAAGAAAACATAACTTCGCCTAGATACACATAGGGTAAAAAAATCGCAATACTAACTATACATACCCCTGTAATAATACCTAAGATGATTGATTTTTTTGAGACAAATTTCGTGCAACTATACCAAATAGCTATAGTCACCAAACTGATAAAAATTGTAAAAAAAAGATCTTGATAAAATAAACTTGTAAACACAGCAACAATAAAACTTCGAGCAACATATCCATCATAAGAAAATATATACGATGTCAGAATAAGTAATATGGCTGCTATAACCATTTGATCAACAAAAGGTCGAAACACATCAATCATTGACCGACCTAATACAAGCAAAAATAGCACCCAGCTTCCAAGGGATCGAATATCACGATATATTTCTCTGTATTTCATATGATATACAAAATGACTGATACTTATATAGGTATTGTTTTTTCTGAACTGCCCTAAAACGAGTGATTTCTACATCATCAGGTCAAAACTTCTTTGAGAAGTGTAACGAGTGTGTCGCAGGGGGATGTCGTTGGCGGGGATGCAGCACTATAGAGGAGAGGTATGTAAGTTTTGAAGATGTAGTAAACGACGGCAATAGGTTATATACCGATTCGTCGTTTACTAACTAGTTAAAGACAAAAACAATAATTTTCAGTATAATATACTTGTGTCTTTAACTAATGTAAAAATCACTCAGAAATTTGTCTGTGCCCAAAAAAACAGAATATTTTTAAAGAAAATATGAGATACTAAAACTATGATACAAAAATTATGCATAGCATTAGTATTACTCTGTAGTGTTGCAGTCTTTGCAGTAGATAATACTACAGAAGAAACACCAGTAGAAGAAACTGATTCTTTTACGGACATACTTGATGAAATAACAGCAGACGTTAAAGATATGGAATTACCATCATTTCTTTCAACATTATTTGGAAACGAACGAGTTGAAATAATCATACACACAACAAATGAGGAAAATGTAGTGTATGGGGTAATCACAGAAGATAATGTAATAACTCAAATAAGAGACGGTGAACTTGAAAATCCAACAATTGGTGTTCAAGTTACCGAAGCAATAGTAAGAGAAATATTTGAATCACATGATCAAATTAATACACTACGAAAAGCCTATGAAGAAAAAGAAATCTCCGTAAAAGGTTATGGTGTGTGGAATTCAATAAAAGTAACAGCTATTACAACAATCACATCAATAGTATTATGGTTCTTTTAGGAGAACTATCTTTTCATAATTTGTTCAGAACAGAAAGGTAACAGTCGATTATCTTGAATATATGTTTCGTATTCATATATAACATCTGATAAGTCAAGATCATATTGTTCTTCATATGCAATCGCTTGTAAAACAGTCTCAAGGGCGTGCAATTGAAATACAATATCGCTCGTATCTTGTTGACTCTTTTCTTTTGTGATAATATGGATGATGTTCTGATGTTCAATTTGTATATCAAATGTACTAGCTAAATGTAAAACGCCGAACATGTGATCCGCAAGTGATTCGCCATATTTGATATTATAGCGTAACCACAGAGGATTTTTAGTTTTTTTGAGTGCAAGAATTTCGTCAACAATATTATTGTTCATAGTCTCTATACGCATTAAAATATCTCATAAGTTTATCGTATAATGCCTCACAATCTTCTCGTCCTTTTTTCTTTATTTCTTTAAGATGTTTGTTAAAAATATATGTGTTGGCAAAATAGCTTAATATTCGGTAAATTCCTTTACTACGCCAGATATCATCAATATCAGTTTTTAATCGTCCCGTATACTGAATAAAAAAATTCCCTTTATTCAATACTTTCTTTTCACCATTAATACTTACTTCAACTTTTTCAAACGAAGTTACATTTAAAATCTGCATGACGTGAAATGATTCTTGGTCAGTATATTCAAATTCAAATGTAGCCCATAAATCATATTCAGTTTTGGTTTTAAAATCCTTAACTTCGTGGCGAATTTCCATTTTCTCGTATCCCAGTTTCAACCAATGATTCTGTATGATTTGATGAATTTCACTAAAGGAAAACAAACCACTATATGAAAATTGTCTGGGTTTTACAACTGTTGTTCGTTCAGGCATTTTTTACCTCCACGAGTTTTTGCTTTTTTAACACAATTGATATATCATCTTGCATTTCTCGAATTTCGTCCTCAACTGATGCATCGACTTGTTCATACTGAGATTTTTTGAAAAATTTCGAAAAGAGAATATGGAAAAAATACTTGATATATTGGCCCTTATTCGTCAAACCACCACGTGACTTTCCAAACACTCCTTCTCTTTTTCCTTCAAGTAATGCGGTAAACGATATTTTGACCATTCCTTTTTGTGCAGTGGTTTCAAATTCTTGTTTTTGAACCATGACGGGAATCATATTTGCAAAACTACAAGAGACCGTTAGTGTGATATAGTCAAATTCGGTGAGATCTTTTTTACAGAGAAATTTTGTTGTATGCGTTTTATGTTCTTCCGTACTTTGAATAAAATGATTTGTCGTATGAATATCATATGAAAATTTTTTGAGCGCATCAGTAACCAATTGTTCAACTTGTTTAGGGAAAAATAGCCCTGTGTGTGTTATCTCTATTCCTTCTGATATTAATTTTCGTTCAACCATTTCAAATTACCGTATCTTGATGAAAAAATTGGCGCATTTCATTGTGAAAATCTTCCAGTTCAACTCGAAAGTGTTCAAGATGATTTTTCGTTGTGTCTTTTTTCAAGACATGATTAATAATATCCCCCATTGTTTTAGAGAGAGGTGTTTTTCCAAAGATATTTTGATAATCACTTGTAATAGTTCCACTAAGTTGAATATGTATCCGCCCCTGCGACATTTTTTTCTGTGATTTTTCATCATGAAAAAATTTCATATCAACTGCTTTCCACATTATTTCAATTTCAAATTTTTGATATTCATCAAGTTTTGTTTCACCTTTGATAAATGCCTCGATTTCAGTCATACCTGGACCAGACGCTTTCCATTTGAATGGAGATTCAAATATACGAATTTTTCTTTTCAGACACCAATTTTTCATAAAAGCATAGAGTCCGTCATAATCAAAAACTCCTCTATATCGTAAAGGTGCATTTGTCGAGACGTTCACTTTCTTTGCCATGTTTGGTATTATACGAAACTGTCTTTAAAAATATTCTGTTATTCTGGCACTGCCAATTTTTTGAGTGATTAATACATCTTCAAAACTTATACACCTCTTTTTAACTGTGCTGCATCCCCGCCAACGACGTCCCCCTGCCACGCACGAGTCATAGTTTCTTAAGAAGTTTTGACCTGAGGGTGTAAAAATCACTCGTTTTTATGGCAGTGCCGTTATTCTTAGCACCAAATACGTATAAATATTAATCTTTGTACTGAAAAAATGAGCAAAACAAAACCAAAACATTCATAAGTGATGAGTTATTCAGTGGGTATAGGTTGATATTATGACAAACAAAGGAAAAAAAGTATCAGTAGAATACACTGGAACATTTGAAGATGGAACTGAATTTGACAGTTCAAAAAAACATGGTAAACCGCTCGAATTTGTAGCAGGTGAAGGCCAAGTTGTTCCAGGTTTTGACAACGCAATCGTTGAAATGAAAGTTGGCGAAGAAAAAAAAATTACATTAGAACCAAAAGATGCGTATGGTGAAAGACGGGATGATTTATCAAAATCAGTTCCAAAAGATCAAGTACCGCAAGATATTACTCCGCAAGTTGGAATGCAAATTGGTATTACTTTAGGGGATGGAAGACAATTTCCTGCAGTAATTTCCGCGGTTGGAGAATCAGATATCACGCTTGATTTAAACCATCCATTAGCTGGTAAAACATTAAATTTTGATTTGAAACTCGTTGACGTTTCAGAACAATAAGGAGAGAGATTCTCCTTTCTTTCATTTTTTCCTCTAAAAAATAATAACCTTTTTAAGAGTTAAGTTTGTATGAGTTCATATGGCATCAATATTTGATGATATATTATCAGAACAGGAAAGTCTTTTTTTAAATGAAGCTGCACTTTCATATGAATATATTCCAAAGTTATTACCGTATCGAGAAGTACAGCAAAAACATATTGCGACCTGCATTTCACCTCTTTTTTCAGAGCGAATGGGTCGAAACTTACTCGTATTTGGACCGCCAGGTGTAGGAAAAACAGTTGCAACCAAACATGTACTCCAAGAAATTGAAGAAAGAACAGATAAAATCGTTCCCTTATATGTGAATTGTTGGAAAAAAAATACATCCTACAAGGTTATTCTTGAACTCTGTAACTTAATTGAATATAAATTCACGCATAATAAAAAAACCGATGAATTATTTGATATTGTTGCACAATTACTCAACAAGTTTTCCGTCGTATTTGTCTTTGACGAAATAGATAAGGCTGAAGACCTTGATTTTTTATATCTTATTTTAGAAAAAATTAAATTGAAATCAATCATTCTGTTAACAAATTACAAAGATGCAATTATGGATATTGATACTCGTATTCGCTCTCGTTTAACACCTGAATTACTTGAATTCAAACCATATTCGTTGGATGAAACAACAGGTATTTTAAAACAACGAATTGAATTAGCCTTTGTCCCAAAAGTATGGGAATCAAAAGCGTTTTCGTTAATTGCACAAAAAACATTTGAATTACAAGATATTCGCTCAGGATTATATCTACTCAAAGAATCGGGATTATTAGCCGAAGAAAAATCATCGCGACGAATACAGGAAGTTCAAGCACAAGAAGCACTCACAAAACTTGAGGATTTCAAAATTAAAAGTACTACTGATCTTGCACAAGAAACGCAGAATATTTTAAAACTTATAAAACTTCATTCTCCGTGTAAAATAGGTGATTTATACAAAGAGTTTGACAAAACACATAGGGGCGATATGTCATATAAGACATTTACTCGAAAAATCGCAAAACTTGAGGAAGGAAAATTTATTTCTGTAGAAAAAACATCCGGTGGTTCGCAAGGAAATACTTCAATTATTACGTATAATGCGAATACAAAAACACTGAGTGATTTTAGTTAGTCGTATTTTTTACTTGCTCTAAAAAAGAATATTGCTTCTAGAATACTTGTTGCAGTGGCCGTGAACGGAAGCAGTATGATCATAAAAAGACTCATTGCAAAAATTCCGTTGATTATATAGAGCACCGAAATAGCCGTTATTAGTCCACTAAATATACTTCGTAATGATAATAAAGCAATACCTGTCACCAGTATTAACGCACCCGTTAGCGCTGTTACTATAAGTGTCAAAATTAAAATAATCTGAGAATAATTTTGAATTGTGGATGCAAAAAATAAATTTAAGAGAATAACGGATACTATATTAATGTGCATCATAATTCTCAAGAAAAGAATTTTTTTTAATTTTGCAATTTTGAGATATCCCAGATATAATGGTAATGCTGTGAGTAATGAGATTCCAAGTATGATGAATGTGAAAATATATAATAGTTGATTTTCGGGTATAAACTCCATCATAAATGAGACAATAAAAGCAGGCACATAAAATATCGCTGCAATAATTGAAGCCCATGCTGCTATTTTTAGATTCATGCTATCAATTAGCGCATAGTTGGTTTAAAAAGATATTCTTTTTTGCAGATACTACATTTTCTCTGATAAGAACAGTCGTATAGATATCGTAGAATTCTTACATTCTTCACTGGACAACTATGGTCAGATGGTATATAAACTCTAAACATCTTCTTCTCTTAAGGTGATATTATGGATTTAGATGTACAAACTATTCAAAAATTATTTTTCACACAAATACGAGATTTTACCCGGAAAAGGGCTAAAAATTCGAAAATGTAATGTATTAAGCAAAAAGATTACTTTTTTAAATGATATTTCTTTTTCGTCTACTATGAAAATCATAACAAAGCAAGAATTCCGCGAACATATGGATGGGTATGCGAGTCAGGTAAAGTCAGGTTCAATTATGATTTATCCAACTGATACTATCTATGGTATAGGGTGTAATGCACTGTTAGATAAAAGTGTATCAAAAATTCGCGAGTTAAAAGATAATCCGCCGAATCCGTTTTCTGTTATTGTTCCTTCAAAAGAATGGATCTATGATAATTGTGAGGTCCCGCCTGAAGCAGAAGAATGGATTGCACAATTACCCGGACCATTTACTTTAATTCTTCCACTAAAAAAGAATTCATTTTTTTCAACATCAGTCTCACCCAATCTTGATACTATTGGAATTCGTATACCTGATCATTATATTCGAGAATTTGTGGAAAAACTCGGCTATCCGCTTATTACCACAAGCGTAAATAAGAA